>JAILRX010000005.1 GCA_024697985.1 Treponemataceae bacterium
TTGAGTGCGGCAATCTTTGAAAAATCTTTTTCCCATCCGTGTCCGATTCGGTCCGTGATGAATTTAGAAAGTTCTGGGTTTGCACACAAAAGCCATCGTCGCTGTGTGATACCGTTTGTCTTGTTGTTGAATTTCTGAGGATAGAGTTCAGCCCAAGATTTGAGTTCCTGTGTCTTAAGAAGCTCTGTGTGGAGGGCTGCAACACCGTTTACGCTGAATCCTGCGTGAATTGCAAGCCAAGCCATGTAGATTGCACCGCTGTGGATGATGGCCATGTGCTCCTGCTTGTAATAATCTGTTGGGAATTTAGCGCGAAGTTCGATAACGAATCGTCGGTTGATTTCTTCAACAATCTGATAAACACGTGGCAAAAGTCCCTGGAAGATGTGGATAGGCCACTTTTCAAGAGCTTCTGCAAGAATCGTGTGGTTCGTGTATGCGAAGGTGTGTGTTACGATGTCCCATGCTTCGTCCCATCCGATATCGTGTTCATCCATGAGGATTCGCATCAATTCTGGGATAGAAACTACCGGGTGTGTATCATTAAGCTGGATGACGTGAAGTTCTGCAAAGTGAGAGAAGTCTTCACCAAACTGGCTTGTATACTGATTTACCAAATCCTGCAAGCTTGCCGAGCAGAAGAAATACTGCTGCTTGAGTCGGAGAGCTTTTCCGCTAGGACCGTTGTCGTTAGGGTAGAGGACTCGGCTGATGTTTTCAGCGTCGTTCTGTTTTTCAACTGCACGATAGTACTGCATATCGTTGAAAAGCTGAAGATCGAATCCGTCCGGGCTTGTAGCCTGCCACAATCGGAGTGTATTTACTGTATCAGTGTCGTATCCTACGATAGGCATATCATAAGGAGTAGCTGTTACAACTTCGGCATTTTCTACGTAGAAGCTGTCTTCTCCGTTCTTGTTCTTTCTTGAACATACGTTTCCGCCGAATTTTACCTGAACTGCAAGGTCACTTCGTTTGATTTCCCATGGATCTCGGTGCTTGAGCCAGTTGTCAGGATATTCAACCTGGAAACCGTCTTCAATGTGCTGCTCGAACATACCGTACTGATATCGGATTCCGTATCCGTGTCCAGGATAGTCCAAGGTTGCAAGAGAATCCAAGAAACATGCTGCGAGTCGTCCAAGACCGCCGTTTCCCAAACCTGCATCCGGTTCTTCGTCTTCGATGCTTGTGTAATCAACATCAATTTCTTTAAGGACTTCCTCTACTGCATCTTTAATCTGGGCATTGATGAGGTTGTTGCTCATTGCTCGTCCCATCAAAAACTCAGCTGAAAAGTAATATACCTGACGAGTTGGTTTTTGCTCGTATAGCTTTCGAGTCTGCATCCATTTTTCCATGATAATATCAAGGGAAGCTGCACTTACAGCGTCAAACAAATCATGCTTTGAAGCCTGAGAAATCTTTTTTCCATACTGAAGCTTCAGTCTTTTTGAAAGTGCCTCTTTAAATTCTTCTGCATCAAATTTCATAGTTTGTGCTCCTTATTTATTTTTTATTAAAAATAAAAATATATTTCTTAATTTTAATTACCTGCTCAAAAGTACCGCACAGCTTCTTGCCGGCAATACGTAAACGTTTTTCTCGTTGATAAATTCTGCATTGTCGCCGGTCAAAAAGTCGTTCGGATATGGTACCGACGTGTCGATGATTCTGTACCAGTTCTTGCAGTTTATCGCCTTTGGAATTCGGACTGATTTGTCTTTTTCTGATGGATTCATCATTACGAAAAAGTCGTTATCGTCCTTGTCCGTGAAAATTTCAGCATGACATCCGTCAAGTCTGAATGCTACAAAACTGTTTGATTTTGACCAGTCCATCAGTTTTCCGTTTTCGCTGAACCAGCATACGTCAGGAAGCGCATCGTAAGCGTTTACGCGACCTTGGAAAAATTCCGGTCGTCTGAAAATCGGATGTCGAAGCCTCAATTCGATGAGCATTCTGACAAACCTGAAAAGCTCTGAATTTTTTTCTTTCAAGGTCCAGTCGATCCAGCCCATCGGGTTGTCCTGGCAGTAAGCGTTGTTGTTTCCGTTCTGTGTACGGCGGAATTCATCGCCTGCGACCATCATCGGGGTTCCCTGAGAAAGCAGGAGAGTCAGCATGATGTTTTTAATCTGCCTTGTTCTTGTCGCTTCGATGTTTTTATTTGAACTAGGTCCTTCAAAACCGTAGTTGTAGCTGCAGTTGTTGTCGCTTCCGTCCCGGTTGTTCTCGCCGTTCTCGTCGTTGTGCTTGCCGTTGTAGCAGACAAGGTCGTTCATCGTAAAGCCGTCATGGCTTGTGATGAAGTTTACCGAGTGGAAAGGTTTTCGTCCGTCCCTTAAATAAAGGTCCGAGCTTCCTGAAATTCTGGTTGCCGCCGCATTTGCCAAAAATTCGTCGCCACGCCAGAACCGCCTGATTTCGTCACGGTAACGGTCGTTCCATTCAGCCCAGCGACCGCCAGGGAAATATCCTACCTGATAGGCCCCGCCAGCATCCCAGGCTTCTGCGATGATTTTTGTGTGGCTCAAAACTGGATCTTCTGCGATTCGTTCCAACATCGGAGGATTTTCAATGAGATTTCCATTGCGGTCGCGTCCCAAAATAGAGCCGAGGTCGAAACGGAATCCGTCGATGTGCATTTCGCAAACCCAGTATCTGAGGCAGTCAATTATGAAGGTTCGGACTACAGGATGGTTACAGTTGAATGTGTTTCCGCATCCTGAATAGTTCTTGTAGTATTTTTTCTGATTGTCTTCGAGGATGTAATAAATTGAGTTATCAAGTCCCTTGAAGCTGAAAGTAAGGCCGTGCTCATTTCCTTCCGCGGTGTGATTGAATACGACGTCAAGGATTACTTCAATTCCGTTTTTGTGCATTTCGCGTACGAGCGTCTTGAATTCCTTTACGGCTTGTCCAGGTCTTTTATCCGAAGAATATCCAACCTTTGGCGCAAAAAATCCAATCGTACTGTATCCCCAGTAGTTCTTGAGTTTTTCTCCGGTCTTTGGATTTTTATTTGAGTTTTCGTTTTCGTCAAATTCGTGAATCGGCAAAAGCTCTACGCTTGTGATTCCAAGTTCCCTCAGATAAGGAATTTTTTCAATCATTCCAAGATATGTTCCTGGATGTCTTACTTGAGAAGATTCATCTTTCGTAAATCCCTTGAGGTGGGTTTCGTAGATTATGCACTGCTTGAGCTTGTAGTTAAGCGGGCGGTCTCCCTGCCAGTCAAAATCGTCATCAATTACGACGCATTTTGGAAAGTCCTTCGCTGTCCTCATTTTTGAAGTAAGGATGTCGTTTTTATCCTGAGGCGGCGCAAAGTTTTTAGGAATGTTGCTGAAGATTGATGTGTCGGTCAGACACTTTGCGTATGGATCCAAAAGGTACTGATTCTTGTCAAATCTGTGCCCGTAATCTGGATTGAAAGGTCCGTCAACTCTGTAAAGATAAAGGGCTCCTGCTTTAAGGCCCTGAAGTTGACAGTGCCATACATCACCTGTCTTGTTCAGTTCCGGATTGAGCGTGTACGTAAATACAGGAAATTCATCATCGGGATTTTCAAAAATATCAAGAGTTACTTCTGTCCCGTTGCGAGAGAAAATGCTGAAGTTAACACCTCCGTTTACAAGAGAAGCTCCATGAGGAAGCGGTTTTCCAGGAAGTACGGTAATCTGATTCATAAGCACCTAAATTTTATCATTTTAATTGATAAAAATCTACTCAAAGAACCTTTTTTTCAACCAAAACGCCCATCAATTCGGTGAGGATGTTTATTGGTAAAGTTTCGGCTTCATAGTTGATGAACTCACTGATGGCCTTCCAGTCTTTCTTTGGAAGGTCGTGTTCACTGTCCAGTTCTCCGTCAAAATAGCTCAAAACCGTCATCAGCCATTGAACGTGAGCATCAGTAGGCTCGTTGTCAGGTTCCTTTGTGTTCTCGATGTAGTGCTGCATCCAGTACTGCGAGATGGAAATTCCAAGGTCTCCGAAGCTTCTCGTCCTGGTTTCGAACAGCGAAGCCACCGATTTGCTTGCTCGGATTCCGTCATATTTTGCATTGTTTGCCCTGTCGTATTTTTTGATTTTCTGTACGTCGGCATAAAATTTATCCATGTTTGTCATGCTAAAATTTTACACAAAAAACTTGCTCTGTGCCACAAAAATTTATTGACTTTTAAGTCGTCTCCACATAAACTAAAAGTATGAATTTACAGACAGTATTAACACCTGATATGGTGAACCTCCATTTGAAGGGAACGACAAAAGAAGAAATTATTGATGAAATGCTCGAGATTTTGATCGCAGCAGGAAAGGTTTCAGATAAAGAAGCAGCTCGAGAATGTGTTCTTGATCGAGAACGAAAGATGTCCACAGGTATGAAGCACGGAATCGCTATTCCTCACGGAAAGACAGATTCAGTTTCAGACTTGGTTGCTTGTATCGGAATTTCAGACAATCCTGTTGATTTCGATTCTTTGGATCAGGAACCTTGCAGAATTTTCATTATGACTCTTTCACCTGTTAACAAGACAGGTCCACACTTGCAGTTCCTTGCCGAAGTAAGCTTGCTTTTCAAGAGCGGTGAAAAACGACAGCAGATTTTGGAAACAACAAACAAAGATGAAGTTATAAAAATTCTTACTGAATAGTTAATAATTTTTATCTGTTTTATTTTATATTCTACAGGCCTCTCATCTTTTGGGAGGTCTTTTATTTTTACAGGTCCTTATGTCAAATAATGTTTCAGAAATTGCCATGTCTGAATTTAAGGATGCAATGCAATTGTCCCTTGAAAATTCAGGCTCTTTTTTCCATTCTTCAGATATTCCGAATGGCACCAAAGCCATTATTTCAATAAAAGTTGTAGATGTCCTCACCGATGAAGACGAAGTTTATAACGAGGAGCTTTTGGCCCAGCTTCGAAAAGACTTGATTGAGGCCCAGCCTTTTGAACGAAAGTTTCTTTTCCTGCCGGTTTATGAAAACCTCGACTATCAGACTGTAACGGCTGCAATGAGACATACTGCACGTCGTCTTAAGAAATTTGAATCGATTGCGGGTTTTGTTTTGCCTCAGAACGAGGAGTTTAAAAACGAAAAAGTCCGCCAATATTTCATTGACGAACTTTCTGAAAAACACCCCGACTATAAATATTATAGCCTTTAGTTTTATTTCATTGAAAGAGCCAGGTAGTTTTCATCGCTGAAGTCGAAGAAAATTGCAACCTGCGTGTTGAAAAGTTTATCCAATCCTTCTCGATAGCTCAAAATGTTTGAAACGTAGTTTAACGTAGATTCGGGAGTCTTTCCGCTTCTGACTTTTGTAGCGCCTGCGTTGTACATTGCCAAAGCTGAAACTTCATTTCCGGCTGCGTTCAGGCAGTATCTGAGGTGCGAAAGACCGTATTTTGCGCTTACGTATGGATCGTAAAAATCAGATTCTGTCAGTTCCGGGAACGAACGGTTGTTGAGCTGGAACAAACCTCTGTCGATTGATTTGTTCGAGTTGCTGTTCGTTACGGTCGGTCTGTAGCAGCTTTCTACGAAGGCAAGTGAAAATGCAAGTGAAAGCGGAATGCTGTTGCTGTTTGCGTTTTCAAGAATTGCCGTTGTAACTTCAGGATTTTTTGTGATCTGATTGTAGAACCAGACTACAGATTCTTTAGATGCTTCGTTCCTGTATAATTCCAGGCCCTTGTCTGTCTTTGTGTTTTTGTGGTCTGCTGCAATCAGGTGATATGCGGCTGGATCCAAGATGTTGGCTGTCTGCCATTCTTCCGAGGTCTTATTTTTCTTGATTGCATATTCACTGTTGATAGGTGCATCTTCCGGAAGAAATTTGAAAATCAAAATACTTGCTGCTGCAAAAAACAGGCAGAACGAAATGTAGCCGATGTACTTTTTGAAAAGTTCTTTGAGGTGTTCTCTTCTTTGTTTACTTAAAGCTTTTTTGTTCATTTCTTTTTATTTTTCAATCTCCAAGAATGAATATCGCATGATACAAAAATGTATTCAATAGTAAAGATTGCAAAATAGTGCAGATTTTGCAAAAGTTCCGCATAGAAATTTGAACAATTGGAGATAATTTGCGTACTTGCGGCTTTTTATTCCTTGGATTAAAATGATTTCAATCTGAATGCAAGGACTTTGCGGATCATCCGCATTCTCTGAGCAGAATTTAGGAGAACAGAATGAACACATCAGAAAAAGCAATCGGGACGATAACCGTCCTGGTCAAGGACCGCAGCGAATCCGCGTCCAAAGTAAACGAAATCGTTTCACAATTCAGCAGCATCATAATCGGAAGATTGGGTTTGCCGTACTCTGGCAGGGATTTGAGCATCATCACTCTAATCGTTGATGCATCCACGGATGAAATCGGAGCGCTCACCGGCAAAATCGGGCAGATCGCAGGCATTTCAGTAAAATCATCACTCATAAGAGCATAAAAAAAGGGGCAATCAGAATGGAAAATCCAAAAACTTCATGTTCAGGCGAAAATTTGAAAAGCGTTTCTTCTTGGGTAAAGGATCAGATCAAGCAGGAAGAAATCGATAAATACATGTATGACGGTCATGATTTCATTGATGACGCAAAAATCAAGAGAATGATTGAAGAAAAGAAAGACGTTTCAAAGGAACGACTCCGAGATATTCTTGCAAAGGCTCACGATATCAACCTTATGGATGACGAGGATGTGGCCTATCTTGTAAACATCAAGGATCCTGACATGCGTGCCGAAGTTTTCAAGGCCGCAGAGGAAATCAAGAACAAGGTTTATGACAACCGAATCGTAACTTTTGCACCTCTTTATTTGAGCAGCAAATGCGTAAACGGCTGTAAATATTGTGGCTTCCGTGCAGACAACGGAAAGCAGGTTAGACGAGTTTTGACACAGGCCGAAGTAGAGGCTGAAACACACGTACTGGCTTCTAAAATCGGACACAAACGACTTGTCATCGTATTTGGCGAGCATCCTGAATCGGCTGTCGACTATATTGCCGACACGATGAAAACCGTTTATTCGGTTCACGACAAGGTTAGAAACGGCGTAGGTGAAATTCGACGCGTAAACGTAAATGCCGCTCCGATGAGCATCGGTGACTTGCGCAAGCTTTACAACAGCGGAATCGGAACTTTCCAGGTTTTCCAGGAAACCTATGACCACGAAATCTACAGACAGATGCATCCTGAAAACACATTGAAGGGAAATTACAGATGGCGACTTTACGCGCTTCACCGTGCAATGGAAGCAGGAATTGACGACGTTGCTATCGGATGTCTTTTCGGACTGGCAGACTGGCGTTTTGATGTTATGGGCATGGTCGCTCACGCACGGGATCTTGAAAAGCACTTTGGTCTTGGACCACACACAGTTTCAGTTCCACGACTTGAACCTGCTGTCGGAACCGACTTTTCTTTCATCAAGAACTGGGTAAACGACGAAGATTTCAGATACATCGTTGCAGTTCTTCGAGTTGCAATTCCATATTCAGGATTGATCGTAACGAACCGCGAAAAACCGGAAATGATAAAATCCCTCATCGACATCATCACGCAGCGTGATGCTGATTCAAGAATCGGTGTTGGAGCCTACAGCGAAGCCTTCAAGAACGGAGAGCTCGTTCCTGATTTCCAGGTAAGTGAAAAAGAACAATTTGAACTTGGCGATACAAGAAGCCTCGACCTTATCATCCGCGAACTTGCTGAAACAGAACACATCGTTTCGTTCTGTACGGCAGGATACCGATGCGGTCGAACCGGAAAGAAAATCATGAATCTTTTGAAAAGCGGACAGGAAGGCTGCTTCTGCAAGTTGAACGCAGTTTTGACTTTTCAGGAATGGCTCGACGACTTTGCAAGTGATGAAACACGAAAAATCGGAATGGGCGTAATCCAGAAGGAGCTTGATGCAATCAAAGCTCGTGTTCCTCAGGACTTTACGCAGAACATATACGACTCGTTCATCAAAAGTTATGAAAATATCGTGGCCGGACAGCGCGACGTATATTTTTAAGCGCGACGTATATTTTTAATTAAATGGAGGCAATGATGGACAACACCTATCTTAACGGGCTTATAGCACAGGGGCTGGCGATTCCTTTTTTGGGAACAGCTTTGGGGTCTTCCTGCGTTTTCTTTATGAAAAAGGAAATGAATCCTAAGGTTCAGCGAGCACTTTTGGGATTTGCAGCCGGCGTGATGATAGCTGCTTCCTTTTGGAGCCTCATCGTTCCGTCCATGGAAATGTCTTCGGACATGGGGCGCCTTTCTTTTTTGCCGGCTGCCGCAGGTTTTTGTTTCGGTATGATCTTCCTTTTGATATTGGATATGATCATTCCGCACATGCACCTTGATAACACGGTTGAAGGGCCAAAATCCAAGCTCAAAAAAACTACGATGATGGTCCTTGCCGTAACGCTTCATAACATTCCTGAAGGAATGGCAGTCGGCGTCCTTTATGCGGGCTGGCGTGCAGGATTTCTTGCAGGTTCTGAAGAAATCTCATACGCCGGAGCTTTGGCCCTTGCAATCGGTATTGCAATTCAGAACTTTCCTGAAGGTGCCATAATTTCAATGCCGTTGCACAGCGAAGGACTTTCAAAAAAGAAATCCTGCCTTTACGGTGTGCTTTCCGGTATTGTCGAACCGATTGCAGGCCTCATCACGATTTTGCTTTCAAGTCTTGTAATTCCAGTTTTGCCTTATCTTTTGAGTTTTGCGGCAGGCGCGATGATTTATGTTGTCGTCGAAGAAATTATCCCGGAAATGTCCGAAGGAGAGCATTCCAACTCTGCCACGATTCTGTTCATGATCGGTTTTGTCCTGATGATGATTCTTGACGTCGCCTTGGGGTAAAAAAAAACTGTTCGACGCAACTTTTCTTTGCTATATTTTAAAAAGGATAGTATATTCTAAATAGATAACTTTAAGGGGTGAAAAGATGGCTGTAATTGAACTTAATGAAAAAAATTTTGAAGATGAAGTTTTGAAATCAGACAAACCAGTTTTGATTGACTTTTGGGCAACATGGTGCGGACCATGCAAAATGCTTTCTCCACTTGTAGATCAGCTTGCTGAAGAAACAGATAAAGTTAAGGTTGGAAAAGTTAACGTTGATGACGAAGAAGACCTTGCAGTAAAATATCAGGTTTCAAGCATTCCTACATTGATGCTTTTCAAAAACGGAAAATGTGAAAAACAGAGCGTTGGTTTTATTTCTAAAGACCAGCTTTTGGATTTCATCAACTAATTTGAGTTTTTGCCATGTCGTTGGAATCTATGCAGGTTGCAGTTCATCATCGTGTTTCACCGGACGAATTGCCCTCGAACAAGAAAGAAGTCTTGCGCTATTTGGGCTATTCAAAAAAAGACTTGCTGGAAAATGAAACGATAGATTTTTCAACAGATAAGCTGGTAGATTCCTGCATGGCAGAAATGAAATCCGTCCTGAAATGTCAGGGCGTTTATTCAGTCTTTGACCTGAAGGTTGAAGGAAAAACAATTTCCTTTGCCGACCTTTCCTTTGAATCCGAATCCCTTTCGATAAACTTAAAATCCTGTACTAAAATTGTTCTTCTCGCCGCAACTATCGGACCTGGAGCCGACCTTTTGATAAAGAAGGCGACTAAACTTGATACGGCAAAAGCCGCTGTAATGCAGGCAACTGGTGCGATGTTTATAGAAGAATACGTGAATCTTTTGAACGACAAGATCGCACAGGAAGCTCTTGCACAAAACCTTAAGACAAAGCCGCGGTTCAGTCCGGG
>JAILRX010000009.1 GCA_024697985.1 Treponemataceae bacterium
GCTATTTCAATTCTCTTGTTTGCACAGGTTCTGTACCCGCCTTCGCACTGCCACATTGCGGTATTTTTCTTTGTGATGATTGAGCCCAAAATGCTTACAAGCATTATTCCAAGTGAAAGATAAATCGTCTTTACTTCAAAAGGATGACCTTCAACTGCCGTTCCGATTACGCCCTGAAGTATTACGGCAACCGCTGCAATCCTCAAAGCCATGAAAACTGCGTTTACGACGCCGACAGCAATCGAAGAATAAAATTTATTTCTGTTTTCCTTATCACAGAATCTGAAAAAGTTTTTTAAAGTTTCAAACATATTTCCCTCCTACTCGTCCCTTGCACTGATGTGGGCTTCCCACATGTCCTTGTACAAACCGCCTTCCTTCAAAAGCTTCTCGTGCTTGCCGAAAGAATCTACGTTTCCGTCCTTGATGACGTAAAGGTTGTCAGCATCAGCAACGGTTGAAAGTCTGTGTGCAATTACGATTAGAGTCTTGTCCTTGACCAGGCGCGCTACCGATTTTTGAATCAGGGCTTCGTTTTCTGGATCCGTGTAGGCGGTCGCCTCATCCAGTATTACGATTGGAGAATTTTTCATCATGGCACGGGCAATTGCGATTCTCTGCCTTTCGCCGCCGCTCAGATGCGCGCCGCTGCCACCGACGACTGTATCAAAACCGTTTTCAAGGCTCATGATAAAGTCATACACGCCGCTCTGCCGTGCAATTTCTTCGACATCCGCATCGCTTGCAGAAGGATTTCCAAGACGGATGTTTTCACGGATGCTGAGGTCAAAAAGAAAATTGTCCTGACTTACGTAGGCCACCCGTCGGTTATATTCTTCAAGACTCAAATCCTTGATGTTTACGCCACCTATTTCAACTGAACCTGAATCAACATCCCACAATGAGGCGATCAGTCGGGCAATCGTAGACTTTCCGCTGCCACTTGGGCCAACAAGGGCCGTATAGCTTCCCTGAGGAAACGAAAGGTTTACGCCGTGAAGGATTTCCCGAGTTTTTTCTTCGGTAACATCAGTTGAATTTACGACATCCACTTTTTTCCTGTATGAAAAGTGAACATCCTTGATTTCAATAGAATTGTCTTTTGGCTCTGATTTGTTTTCCAGAGGCCTTTCAAGTTCACTCAAGTTCATCAAAGTACCAACCTCATTGAAAATTACCCCCGCCTTGGCAATATCATCGTGATAAGTAAAGGCCGTAATAATTGGCTGAATTGAACTGAGCGACATAATGATAGCCGTTATGAAAGTCGGTGCATCGACAATGCCCTTCAAGAACAGAATGCCACCGATCGGGAGAAGTCCCAAAAGAGAAGCCGGCATTACAACCATTCCAATCGTGAAAGGCCAGATTGTACTTCTCATCCATTCAACAAAGCAGTCAGAGCCTTCTTTTGCAGCAACCACAAACCTGTCATAAGAAGACTTCGATTTTCCAAAGGCTTTTATCACCTCAATTCCGTTGATATATTCAACTGCCGTATCATTCAGGATTTTTGTTTTGTCGATGGCATTCTGAAACTGCCTTGTCGCATCCTTGAACATAAAGCACATTGCCACAAGCCCGACAGGAACTGTTACAAGACAGCAAAGTCCAAGTTTCCAGTTGAAAACCAGAAGGTAGACAATCAAAGCAAGAGAAAGCAGGATGTTGGAAGAATATTCAGGAACGATGTGTGCAAGAGTTGTCTCCATGCTGTCGACCCTGTCGATCATCACGTTTTTAAGCGAACCTGAAGGCATGTCAAGAACAGTTCCCAAAGGAAGGCGTGAAAGCTTGGAGCAGAGTTTTTTTCTGATATTTCCAAGAAGGTTGAAGGTGGCAAGGTGGCTCATCGTAGTTGATATTGCATGAAAAAGCACGTTTCCAAGCCAAAAAAGCGCGATTATTCCACCTTCGGTAAGATACAGTTTCCAGTCACGGATTCCGTCCATCAGCTGATTTACGACCCGCGCAATCATAAAGTAAGGTGCAATACAAAAAGCCACACTGATTATTGCAAACAGCACGCTAAGCAGATACTGCCCTTTTTTTTCGCCTGCAAATTCAAAAATCCAGCCGACAAGGCCTTTTTTAGCAGGCACAGACGATTTTTTTGACATATTTTCTCCTATTTTAGTTAGCAATTGCTAACTATAAATACATAATATATAACACTGTTATATTTTGTCAATAAATAGGAGCTTAAAAATTCCCAAATTAAATTATTTTTTAGCAGAAATTTCAGTCGGCAAAATGCATGATGTCGTTCCAGCCGGAACGATAGAAAGAGAACATCTGCGAAAGACACTCATCAGCCTCTTCCTTTGTACCTGCCTCGAAAAGGAGGACAAAAAAAGATGCAAAAGTGCCTTCAGTGATGATTTTTTGAATGACGGGATTTATCTTTGTGGCCTCGATGTCCTGTTTTTCAAGGACGCCATAAAAATATTCAGTTGAATCTATATCTTTTTTTGCAATATCGCTTACAAAATTTTCGTAGCGCGTTCCGCCAGAACAATGAAGGATGAGATTGAAAGCTTGTTTGTGGCTCCAGGCGTAATCGAACATCAGCTTCAAGCCCTTGGATGAAAAATCTTCCATGAATTTAACCTGATCGGCAAAGGGAATTGATTCAAATTCACTCAGGATTGAATCATAAATTCCGTGGATGTAATCAACATGCTCCTTGACCAGGGCATCGAAAAGTTCTTCCTTACTTTTGAAATAGCCGTAAAGGGCTCCGGTCGTAACGCCCGCTTTCTTTACGATTGTTCGAAGTGATGCGGAGGAAAAGCCTTTCTGTGAAAATTCTTCATTGGCGGCGGCAAGTATTTTATTTAACGTTTCTGACTCTTCCATCTCGACCTCTTAAATAGAGATTATCATAAAATGATTCATAAAGCAAAGTAGATAAAAACGAATTAATAAAAAAATATTGATTTTCCACCTATATAAAAAAGCCCCCAGCAGTCAGCAGTGCTTTTAAAGCGTGCCGGGAAAGATGGGGTCTTAGGGGAAGAAAACTAGGGTGCACTTTCAGCGCACCCACGAGTTTCCATCAAAGATGAAAACTCGCTTTTTATGTCTGTAAGTAAATTCCTAGTACGCTTTTTAAGTGCCGAAGGTGTGTAAAAGAAGCGCATCCGGAGCCGTCACGACAAGCCGAAAAAAATACGCGAGCGGAAAGCAAAAAACGCGGCCTCTGGGGGTGGCGAGTTTACGAGCCGGGGCCCAGCAGTTCGACGCGCTTTTAAAGCGTGCCGGGAAAGATGGGGTTTTAGGGGAAGAAAACCCTCGCTTCGCAAGTAGGGGGTGTTCTTCCCCTAAAAAACATTAGTACTCTACAATTTTCGGTCTTGCTTTGAATGCGCCTTTTTCGGTCTCATAGAAAGTTCCGTTTCCTGTGCTGAAAAACTCACCGCCGGCAAGAATAATCGAATGCGGCAAATCAGGACTTTCTTCAGTCAAATCAGTCTTCAATGCAGTTTCATTATTCTGGAAACTGAAGGAACCTGAAGCAATATTGATAGTCGAATCAGCCTTGATTCCGTTCTTAGAATTCAAAAAATATGCCTTGAAAGTCTTATCTTTTTCAACTGTAAAGGACTGGCAGTTAATACCAGAACCTTTTGAAGTTCCCTTGAAATAAAAAGTACCACTTCCCTTGATTTTCACATCATCAGCCTTTACAGCATGATAAACTTCTCCAACGACATACAATGAACCGCTTCCGCCTAGCACAAGATTTTTCTTGCAGTGGAGCGCGCCGCTTTTTGACTGGTCTTTTCCACTTGAAACAACATAATTTACGCTGTCCTGAACACTCGAAACCTTGGTTTTTGCTTCTCCGTAGATTGCGCTCAGACCATCAGTATTTTCGATAAAGGCATTTTTCAATTTGATTTCAGTATTTTTTGTCTTGTTGATAATCTGGCCGTTAAAATATCCTGAAATCGTGTAAATAAAGTCTTCATTCTTGGCCTGAAGGATTATTTTTCCTTCTTCAATTTTTACGCCAGAATCCATCGGACTTACGCTGACTTTTGATTGATATCGTTTTCTTGCGCCATCAACATCGATTTTCATTCCATAACCTTCTGCAAAACAAACTGATGCACACAAAAACGCTAGAAAGATTCCTGCAAATATTTTATTTTTTCGATTCATAGTTTACTCCTGTTCATCCTTGTAATAATAAAATGCATCCTTATCTGTCAGATACAAACGTCTGTTGTTCTCAAACTCAAAATTACCACCATTAAGCTTGATGTAATGAGGCATCTTAGGTTTTTCCTTTGTCGTATCGGTTTTCAAGGCCGTGTCGTTGCCGCTTATAAAAAAGTTGCCGCTTGAAATTTCAATTGTGCCATCAGCCTTAATTCCGTTCTTGGAATTTTTTAGATAGCATTCAAAAGTCTTATCACTTTCAACAGTTAAAGTCTGGCAGCAGATCGCAGATCCTCGCTTTGAAGCTTCGAAATCGAATAGTCCACTACCCTTTATCTTTATGTCCGCCCCTTCAACTGCATGACAGATTTTTCCCTTAACGTAGAGGTTTCCGCTTCCACCCAAAACAAGAGTTTTTTTAGAATAGATTGCACCGCTGTCACCGTAACTTCTGCCATACGAAAGCAGATAGTTATTGCTTCCCCTGACGGTCGAAATTTCAGTCTTCGCCTTGCAGTTGATGGCAGGTTTTCCGAAAGGATTTTCGATATAGGCGTTATGCAGCTTGATTACAGTGTTTTTTGTCGCAACCACAATCTGTCCCTTGAAATATCCGCTTATCGTGTAGACAATCCCGCTTTCCTCCGGAAAAATCGTTATCAGGGTCTTGGAAACCTTTACAGAAGAATCCATCGGAAAAATTGAAATTTCATTTCCGTATTTTGACCTGACAGGATCTTCCTTTACGCAGGAAGTCAGCATCAAAAGAATAATCAACAAAAATGCAATAAAATAATTTCGATAAGTTTTCTTCATAATCATTTTTCCTTGCTGTTTTAGAGCACGGGTGCGAGCTGATCATCAGGATTTTCAAGGATTACGTTCAAATTGCCGTTTCGAGTCCTTACCTCATCGATAAAGGCCTTTACGTCAATCTCTGCCTTAGGCTGAATCCAATAAGAAATCGTGAACAGAGTTCCCATGTTTGAAGTCTTTACGTTCTTTACCGCATATTTTACAAGGTATTTGTCGAAAATGTCATTGAAAACATCCTTGTAATTCATGTCTTCTGGAATCGTGATTTTCAAAATTTGTTTTTCGCTGACCTTCCAAAATCTTGTAATCAGAATAAAAAGAAGGCCGACTGCGATTGCAAGCACAAAGCCCAAAAAGTAAGAATTCAAGCCGATTATGAGGCCGACTGCCGTGCACAAAAACAAAAAGAGGATGTCCTTTGAATCACCCGGGATACTTCTGTATCGGACGAGGGCAAAAACACCGGCAAGTGAAAGAGTCTTCTTGAGGTCAGTGGCGATAAATGGAATCAACACCGCCATTACCACAGGAAGCAAAACAATTGTGATTGCAAAGTTCTTGGAAAATTTCTTTCCGTGACAGGCAATTATGTAGCTTGCTGCCATTATCACTCCTGCAATCAGGGCCATCAACATACTGAAAACGATAGCGATACTTTCTGAATCAACCAGAAATCCATTAAACATGTCCATAAAAAGTCTCCTTATACTCGGTTCCATATTTGGAAAACGAAATCTTGTAAATCTGTCTGGAAGAGAGAAACCTTACGAACCAGAGCGGAAAAGCCTTGAAAGCCTTTGCTTCCATCAGCCACTGCCCCTGCGGTAAAAGCTGCTTTCCATACGCAGGCGAATCCAGACGAAGATCATATCTTCTGGTCTGAATGTTTGAATCAATCGTCAGGCGAAAATCTGAATTTCCTTTTTCAAAAAATGCCCAGCGGTCGTATGATAAAAACAAT
>JAILRX010000013.1 GCA_024697985.1 Treponemataceae bacterium
CCGAATCATAAGCGACCTCGATTCGCTTTTCCAGAGCAAACTCCGCGAAATGGTCTGCTCGGATCCAAGATGCAAGGGCTGGCTTGAAAAGCAGTACGAAAGGCAGCTTCCGTTCTATCAGGATATATTTACCAAAAAAGAACTGACTCATGAAATCACTTTGGAACTTCTCATCAGAAAACTTGAAAAAATGCTTGTTCAGGTTGGAAACATCCTTGTAGAATTTGACATCACTATGATTCTGGAAGAAGACGTATGCGCCCTGCTCGAAAAACTCCAGTATCTTTCTGAAAAACATGAAAATGTTGATGCCATCGATACGTTCAAGACCGTCATCCTGCAGGGAATCATGAAAATCGGGGATGAGCTGGCTTATTTCCTTCCGCTGCCGATTGCAGAGCTTTTGCCTAGAATCAAGAATCTTTCGAACCTTATTTTCGCTGCGATCGAGGCTTCCCGAGTTTACGTTTTGCCGGAAGGCTGCATCGAGCATTATTACACACAGAACAAAGTTTTATATATGCCTATTTCCGGCAAGGACCGGCTTTTTCACACGGAACTCGAGCATATCGCCTCGAGTGATGCATCTCAGATACGAAACGAGTATTCGAGCCTGATTTCTATCCTGGAAAAATCGTGTTTGCGTTCGGTTGGCATTTAAGTATATAATAGTCCGACGGAGGTTATTTTATGAAAGTTTTAGTTATTGGCGGTGCTGGATATATCGGTAGCCATGTTGTTCAAGAAATGATGAAGGCAGGCCACACAGTTACGGTTTTTGATAACCTTTCAAGTGGATTGCGATGCAATCTTTTTCCAGAAAATGGATTTATTCACGGAGACATTTTGATTCCAGGCGAAATCGAAGCAGCTTTTGCCCAGGGATTTGATGCTTTTGTTCACCTTGCAGCATTTAAGGCAGCAGGCGAATCGATGGTTGCTCCTGAAAAATATTCAGTAAACAATATCACAGGTACACTCAACATCATGAATGCGGCAGTTAAATACAATTGTCTCAAGATGATTTTCTCATCATCTGCTGCAACTTTTGGTGAGCCACAGTATCTTCCTATGGATGAAAAACATCCGCAGAATCCAATCAACTACTATGGATTCACAAAACTCAAGATTGAAGAATTCATGACCTGGTACGACCAGTTGAAGGGCCTTAAATTTGCAGCCCTCAGATATTTCAATGCGGCAGGTTACGATCCGACAGGCGTTATCCGCGGTTTGGAACAGAAACCAGAAAACCTTTTGCCACGTGTAATGGAAGCCGCTCTTGGTCAGAGACAGCTTAAGATTTTCGGAACAGATTACGAAACTCGTGACGGAACCTGTATCCGTGACTACGTTCACGTAACAGACCTTGCTCGTGCTCATGTTATGGCTTTGGAATACATCGCCAAGAACAATGAAAGCCTCAAGCTTAATCTTGGAACTGAAAAAGGCACGACAGTAAAAGAAATCATCGATGCTGCCCGAAAAATTACAGGCAAGGACATTCCTGCCGAAGAAGCTCCTCGACGACCTGGAGATCCTGCAAGTCTTTACACTTCATCAAGTCTTGCTAAAAAACTTCTGGGCTGGGAACCAAAATACAGTGACGTTGATACTCTGGTAAAAACTACCTGGGATGTTTACACAAAATAAGCCAGAAGAACTGATATGAGCCAGTCGCCTTTAGAATTTCTCGAATCGTCTAGAAGTCAGATTATTGAACTTGAAAGTTTACTCACCTCAATCCGAGCCGTTGCCCCAGAAGGTGGCGGCGACGGAGAACTCGACAAATGTCTAGCGCTTGAAAAATGGCTTAAGGAAAACGGGATAACCGAGCTGGAGCGCTACGACAGTCCGGACAGCCGTGTTTCGTGCGGCTTTAGACCGAACCTGGTAGCGACAATCGCTGGCGCTGATATTGCCGCCGTCCGGAGCTCCTCGAGCGCGCCTAAAACCAGCGCCGCAAATGCAGCTTCGAGCGCGCCTGATTGTGCGCCGCGCATCTGGGTCATGGCCCACATGGATGTCGTGCCGGAAGGTGACTTGAGCCTTTGGAAGACGGACCCTTGGCAGGTCAGCCAGGACGCAGACGACGGTTCTGATGGCGACAAAATTTATGGGCGCGGCGTAGAAGACAACCAGCAGGGACTCTGCTCGGCCGTTTTTGCCGCCCTGTATTACGTTAAAAATGGAATCGTGCCAAGCCACACGATAAAGCTCCTTTTCGTGGCCGACGAAGAAAACGGCAGCGAACACGGAATGAAGTTCCTCGTAGAAAAGCACCCTGAACTGTTCGGCAAAAACGACCTCGTTTTGATCCCGGACGGCGGCGACAGCGAGGGACGCACGATCGAG
>JAILRX010000022.1 GCA_024697985.1 Treponemataceae bacterium
GGGCAAAAAACGGTCCTAAGGGACTGGTTCTTCCGACTCATGAAAAAAATATCACGATAAAAATTGATAACGAAAGACTTAAGCTGATGGAGGCTTCACAAATTGAAAAATAGAAAACCATTTATCGATAAAAAAACAGGCGAACTTCGAAGAGTCGGAACTTTCGGTGTTCCGGTCGCACTTTTCAATGCGCTTTTTCATGGGAAAACTGCTTACGAATTGTTCCGATATCTTGGCAATGCCATTTCGCGCTTCTTTATCCCGCAGTTTGCCGTAAAATTCAAGATGCGAAAAATTCCGGTCGTACACGTGGATCACGAACTGGATTACAAGGTTCCGTTTTGTCCGCTTAGAATCAGAATCTACCTGAACTTCCTTAACCTGTGGATAAGTCCACTCTCGTTTATTATCCGTCGTGTTGGGGCAAAAAAGGCCATCCCATATTGCGCTCAGATGATAAAGATGGTTGATGAATGTTATTTGTGGGCCTACGAAATGTATCGATTCAGAATGACCACTACAAACCGTCCGATGTCAAAGGTCCCTGGAAAGGTTGCCGGAAATTTCCATATGATCAGAACCTGGGATCCGCATTATATGTGCGTTCCAAGCCTTCACATCGCAATCGTAGTCTTGACCTATTCTTATTTCAGAACAGTTTTCAAGGAACTGGGCCTTACTGAAGAAGAACAGAAGGTTTACAACGAAGAGCTTTATAAAAACGCCGTTGAAATTGCAGAAACTGTCCTTTACGTAAAGCAGCACAGCGTAAACTGCATTCCGGCCGCAGTCTATATGATGAGGTGTTCGACATCACAATATTTCAGTGAAGAGGATGCTAAGATTTTCATCGACGATTTGTTTGCACATCCTGATTTGGAATTTGAAGAAAACGTTTCAGACGAGGACAGCGAAAAAATTCGTGAGCACATCAGAATTTTGTATGCTCAGTTCTGCCAGGAAGGCGAAAAGGTAAAGAACGGCGAGCTCAGCGCAGATGGATGCGAGTATGCGCTTGGCAAAAAAGATACGCTGATGGGCGAATTCGACTGGTCACTTCCGCTTAGAAAGTGGATTCTGACTTACAAAGCTTATAATCCGGAGAACTAAAATGAAAGGTCTTGTTATGGAAGGCGGTGCAATGCGCGGAATGTTTACGTGCGGCGTACTCGATGTTTTTATGGAAAACGGAATCGAATTTGACGGAGCCATCGGGGTTTCTGCAGGTGCGACTTTTGGCTGCAACTTGAAATCAAGGCAGGCAGGTCGCGCGATCCGTTACAACAAGAGGTTTGCTCACGACTGGCGATACTGCTCGGTAAAATCCCTGATTAAAACTGGCGACATGTACGGGGCTGATTTTTGCTACAATGTCCTTCCTAACGAACTTGATGTCTACGACCTTGATGCCTACAGAAAAAATCCGATGAAGTTTTTTGTCGTTGCTTCTGACTGCGTTACCGGAAAACCGATTTACAAGGAACTTCCACTTTGCGACGCTGATGAACTTGCCTGGATGCGGGCCAGTGCGAGCATGCCGCTTGCTTCAACTCCGGTAAAAATCGACGGTTACGAACTTTTGGACGGCGGAATGACAGATTCAATCCCGCTCGAAGCCTTCGAAAAAATGGGCTACGAAAAAAATGTCGTGATTTTGACCCAGCCACGCGATTTTGTCAAAACAAAGAGCAAGCTTTTCGGCCTGATGAAAATCGCCTTGAAAAAATATCCGAACCTCGTAAAGGCAATGGAAAATCGCCACATCACCTATAACAGCGAAAAAGAATACGTTTTTGCAAAGGAAAAATCTGGCGACGCTTTTGTAATCTGCCCGAGCGCAAAACTTGACGTCAAGCGCACCGAGCACGATGTGGAAAAACTACAGGCTTGTTACGATGAAGGCCGCCGAATTGCCGAAAAGCAGATGGCAGCCCTCAAAGATTTTTTGAAATAATTGTATTAAATCGAATTAATCATATTAAGATGGTTCAGGTAAAACCTGTTTATATCAGTTTTTATCCCAAAACCGCCCTGAAGCGCCATATGTGCGCCCTTGAAAACCGGCATTACATACCAGATGCCTTTTTCAAGTTTTGCCGAATCCAAAACAGCCTTTGTAATTTTCAGCTTTTCAAACTTGTAGTCGAACGAAATCGGAAATTCTGCGTTTGGAGCGTGGCTTGGAAATTTCGCGCTGATTGTGTTGACCAGTCCGTCATTTTCCTGCCATTCCTTTGAAAGCTCAATTTCATCCGGCGTAGTTCCTTCAAAAGCTCCGATTCGTCTGGAACTTCGGCGGAACATTTTTTCCATAAGCTCTTCAATCGGTTCTTGCGTTCCGTTTTCAGAAAGTTTAGTCGCACTGCACGGATACGAAAAATAATAGGCATTTTCGAGGGTCTTTAATTTTTGATTGATGATATCCGCATTCGGAATGTGCATGTCGTAATCTGCGTAGTCGTAATCGGCTCTTCCGTCCTTTTCAGGTGCATTGATTTTATCCATGGACTTTTCCATGCTGCTTTTCGGTTTGGGATCGGTGTCCGGCACGTGGTACGCTGATGTTCCGTTGTGCGGGGATGCAAGAGTCGTCACTGAATAAATCCAGTCAGCCTTTCCACCTGCAAAAAGAGGGCTCAGATTTTCTTTGTCGGTTGCCTCCTGTTCTTCTTTTGAGCCTTCTGCCATAAGATGTGCCAGAAGCCTTACCGTAACGCCCCCGAACGAATGACCTATCAAATTGATTTTATGCTCGGCATCCCACTGGCTGATTAAAGGCTCCTTGGAAAAATCCCTTCCGTAGCGCGGATGTCCGCATCGTCTTGAATGTTCTTCTCCGTAATCTGTGACCGTGCCAGTAAGCTGCGCGTAAAGTTCGCAGGCCCTGTCCCATGCACTTCCCTGGGGCGCAACGGAGGCATCGCAGACCTCAAATCCTGCTTTTCTAAGCTCCTTCAAAAGAGAACCGTTTTTAAGTCCCCAGTAAGGAAAAATATTGTTCAGGGAATCGTAATGACCCCATCCTGAAAGTCCGTGTACGAAAACGTAGGTGTAATTCGTGTTCCATGAAGACTTGTCGTTCAGAAAAGTTTTATTGGATGAAGCCCATGCTGAAAAAACTAAAAAACTTCCCGTAATGATTAATACTAAAAAGTTTCTGATTTTCATGATTTAACTTTAAGGGATAATCCGAGATTTTAAAGTAAAAACGTCTGTCTTTTTGTAAATTATTGAGTAACCCACGAAGTGATGTAATCTGTTCCGGCAGGAACTTCAAAATTGATGTCCATTTTTTCAAAGTGCCCTTCGATGCCTTCTTCCTTCAAGGCCAAATCAAAGTGGCATTCTGCAATTCCCATGTCTACACGCTGAATGTC
>JAILRX010000095.1 GCA_024697985.1 Treponemataceae bacterium
GCTGCAATCAGCCTTCCTTTCTTTACAGGAAACGCAATCGAGCAGTTTAACGAAGCTTACAAGAAGGGTCTTTTCTACAGAATCATCGGAACAAATGCCGTATACCACGAAGAACTCTTGAACTGCGAATGGTACATCAGCACCAATGTTTCTGGACTTTTTGCAAACGTAATCGCAAGATTGCACCACAATCAGTCTTTGAGCGACCTTCTCGACAACAGAAATATCATCGAAAAGTTGGTTAAACACGAATAATTATATCCTTTGCGCTGATATAGGATCGTCTTCACTAAAGCTTGGGCTTATCGGTGAAGACGGTTTTGTTTTAAATACGGCATCTCTCCCATTCTATGCTGATAAAATCGGCGTAAACAAAAAGGACTTGTCGCAAATCTGGCTTTCAGCCTTTGTTTATGGAACAAAACACCTTCTTTCAACTTCAAAACTTGATGGGCAAAGTTTAAAAGCCGTCTGTATCAGCGGAAACGGACCAACCCTGGTTTCAAAAAACAAAAACAACATCACTTTTACATATTCCTGGAACACAGTGTCAAAAAATCCAGTTTTGGCTGACTGCGAAGGCTCGATTTTTCTTCCACGGATTCTTTCATTTCAAAAAGATTTTCCTGAAATTTTTGAAAGCACAGAAATTCTTTTAAGCGGACCTGAATTTTTAGTTTATTCGCTTGCAGGACAAAAAGAACCTTTCACTACCCTTCCAGAACCAAGATTTCAAAAAGCCTATTGGAACAGCGAACTTCTCTTAAAACACGAAATAAATCCACATATACTGCCATCTTTCGCACCGATTACAGCACGGCAAGGTTTTCTTTCAAAAGATTTTCTTGCAGAACTCGGATTGTCTGAAAGTGCCGAAATCCCGCTTTTCTGCTGCGGTCCTGATTTTGTCAGCGCGCTTATCGGAACAAACACATTGAGCCCAGGCAAAATCTGCGACAGAAGCGGTTCAAGCGAAGGCATCAACCTGTGCGTCGGCGGCATAGCGGCAGGCGACGCCGCGCAAACAATAGGCGGCATAGCGGCAGACGACGCGTCGGACGGCGTTCAGGTGCGCACGCTGCCCTCTGTAAAAACTCCGCTCTGGAACAAAAGCGTCATAATTCCAAAAAGCGGCTCCATTCTCGACGAGCTCAAGGAAAACTCCCAGTGGAAGGACGCCCCCTTCAACGAATTTTTCAAAAACACGCTTGAAAGCAACGACGAAAAATCAATTTCTGCAATAAACGAAGTCCTAAGAAACGTAAATGACGCTTACAGAACCATCCTTTCAATTCGAGACACTCTAGGCGCCGAAACAAAAAGCCCTACAAATAGCGCGCAAAAATCCGCAATGCCGATAGTCTGCACCGGCGGACAGACAAAAAGCAAAATCTGGATGCAATACAAATCAAGCTTTTTGGGACAGAGTCTTTCAGTAACAAACTGCCCGGACAGCGAACTTGCCGGCTGTGCGGTGACGGCACTTTCTGCGCTTAACGGCGAAAATGACCTTAAAAAAATCAGCAGTCAAATCGTAAAAATTGAAAAAACTTATAATCCATTCTGAAATTTCTATTTTGTTGTCAGTAATCAACTATTGATATATAATAGAAGACATGAAAATTTCTAAGTTAACGGGAAAACTATCGCTTAAAAATGACTGCGGTCTTTCAGTGTTTTTCATCGGTGTAGGCAGTGCATTTTCAAAGATTCATAATCAGACAAACATCATCATAACAAAAAATGATGACCATCTGCTTATCGATTGTGGAACCTGTTGCGCAAAAGCTTTGTACGAATATGGACTAAACATAGTCGATGTAGACAATCTTTTTATTTCGCATTCACATGCCGACCACATTGGAAATCTTGAAGAACTCGCACTAATGTGCCATTACATCAGGAACAAAAAGCCGAACATCATCATCACAAATGACTACAAAAAAAAGCTTTGGAAGGAATCACTTAAAGGTGGTCTTGCATACAGCGTAGAAAATAACAAAAAAATCATGAAATTTGACGATTATTTCAATCAGATTAAACCTGTTCGAATTAAAAAATCGCCAAGACCTGTTTATCAGACAAACGTCGGTTCAATTGATGTAAAAATCTTCAGAACATTGCATATCCCTGAAAATGAAACCAACTGGAAAAAATCGATGATTTCCTACGGAATTTTAATTGATGAAAGAGTTCTTTTCAGCCTGGATTCTAAATTTGATACAGACATCCTTTACCAGATGCTTCAAGACTATCCGACAATCGAATATATTTTCCATGACTGTCAGATAAAAAACGGAGACGTTCATGCCTGGTACGATGATTTAGCAGGATTAAGTGACGAAGTGAAAAAAATTATGTACCTTTGTCATTACTCAGATAACTACAAAACAAAAGACGCAAAAGCCGACGGATTTGCCGGATTTGCAGAACAAGGAGTATTTTATAACTTCGATGAATAATTCAGATTTATTTGAACGAAAAGCCTACAAAAAGGCTGCCCTTGCACAGCTTAAGGGAAACTGGACTGTTGCCTGCGTAGTAGCGCTGATTACATTAGCAGTTATTTTTACACTCAACATAGGCAACTTTATCGATAGCATAAAAAACGCACAGCTTGATTACGGTCACTCCGGATCAAATTATTACTTCAACTTAAACAGCGTTAAACCCGAATTAACCACAGCCGATTACATTGGTCTTGCAGTTTCTCTCATCTCATTGGTTTTGATGGGACTGGTCAACATCGTATATGCAAAATCATACCTGGATTTGATAGACGGAAAATCCTTTACTTATTCTGGCTTCGTCAAAAATCTGGATTTGTGGGCAAAAGGCATTCTTGAAATGCTCTGGTCTGCCCTTTTCATATTTCTGTGGTCTCTGCTGCTTTATATTCCAGGAATCATAAAAGCCTATGCTTACTCACAGGCCTTTTTCATTCTTGCTGAATATCCGGAAGTTTCAGTAAAGCAGGCTCTTAAAATCAGCCAGAAAATTACCAAGGGCTACAAGGGTGACCTTTTCGTAATGGATCTCAGTTTTATCGGATGGTCTCTTCTTGCAGTTGCGACAGCTGGAATTGGTTTTATCTGGCTTGTTCCGTACATTCAGACGACAAAAACAAATGCCTTTAAGTTTTTGATGAGGAACGCATTCGAAAAGAACCGTGTTTCTTACGAGGAAGTTTTCGGCACGCACACAACAGAAAGCACGACCGAAAATACAAACGAAAGCACAACTGAAAACACGACAGAAACTCAAGAAAATACAAAACCTGTAGAAATTGAAATTCCAAAAGTGATTTTGTGCGAAGATCTTACAAACAAAACAGATAATACTGATAATACAGAGGAAAATACATGAGCGACGAAAAATCTAAGAAAAAACTTTCGAGCGGAGTTATCGTTCTGATAATAGTGCTCGTTGCAGTCGTACTGCTTGGCGTTGCACAGATCGTATCCGCCTTTTCTGACGGCTCAATTAAAGCAAACAAGCAAAAGAACAACTCAATTCCACGTTCAAGCGGAAAATACGTTGCCGAATTATACATTGATGGAACCATCCTCGACAAAAGCGAAACCTACAATCAGGAATGGCTTTTATCAACAATCGAACAGCTCAAGAACGATCCTAAAAACGAGGGAATCCTTCTTTACATTGATTCACCTGGTGGAGCCGTATATCAGTCTGATGAAGCATACCTTGCACTGATGGACTATCGTGCAGAAAAACCAGTCTGGGCTTATTTTGGTTCACTTGCAGCCTCTGGCGGATATTACATCGGATGCAGCGCCGAAAAAATTGCTGCAAACCGAAACACACTCACAGGCTCAATCGGTGTAATTGCAGGCCGCTCAGTTGACCTTACAGGATTAATGAGCAAGTACGGCATCAAGATGACGACCGTAACAGCCGGAAAAAACAAAAACATGATGGGAATCGACAGCCCGTTTACTGAGGAACAGAAAAAAATCATGCAGGACCTTGCTGATGAATGTTACGAACAGTTTGTAGAAATCGTAGCAGACAGCAGGGACTTGAGCATTGCACAGACAAAACAGCTTGCTGACGGCCGAATTTACACGGCAAAACAGGCTAAAGAAAACGGTCTTATCGATGAAATCTGTTCGCTCCAAGATTTTGAGACACAGTTCAAGGAATTCCTTCGAAACGATAAAATCACTTTCCAGGAATTAAAATACGAACGAGAAAAGAAATTCTATGAAGACTTCTTTTCAAGCTTTTCTAAAATCAAAAATCCAAAGACTGAATTCGAAATGATTCAGGAAGTCATTACAACTGATATGACATACCCTGCTTATTTATATCAGGCAAACTAAAATCTGATAAAACGAAAAAGCCCTGAATTAAATTCAGGGCCTTTTTTTTGCATATTAATTATTGCAAATCAGCGTTTACAGAATCTTTTTGAAAGTAGCCTTCAAGTCATCGAGATTCAATGGCTTTGGTGCAAAATAATCGACGTCGATCTGTTTAAGTTCATCCTCGAGTGAACTGTTCTGCTTGCCGGAAATGGCAACAACAACAGGTTTTCCAAAATTATCTGTCTGGGTTATTTTCTTGCACAATTCAAATCCATCAATTCCCTTGATATCCAAATCCAAAAGAACAACATCATTTGACTTTTCGGAAAGCACCATTCCTGCTTCGAAACTGTCAAAAGCAGAGGAAATCTTCTTGTCTGGGAATTCCCTCTCCAAATATTTTGCAAGAACCATATTGAGACCTTTTTCATCTTCAATAACTAAAACAGACATATTTTTTAACTCCTTACGATCGCTCGTATCATAAATTTCTGGAGGGATTCGCATGTTTCGTGATTGCATAAAACTAATTAAGTCATCCTGATAAACTCGATATTGATTACCTGGTGTAGAAAAAGCAGAAAGATACCCTTTTTTAATCCAGTTGATTACAGTCTGATTAACAACACCGCAAATATTGGCAACTTCGAGGGCTGAGTACACTACAGTTTTTGATGAATCCTTTGGCATAAAAAAACCTCCAAAATGACTAATAACAAAATTTTAACACACTCTGCCAAAATTGCTAGTTTTTTTTTTAATTTTGGAGTTTTTTTCTTATCATGGAAGCAGAAAAGCCCTTCTTCATGAGCTTTTCAAAGAGTTTCTCCTCGCTGCACCCAGTTTTTTGTAGTTTAGACATGGCCTTGTCGAGCAGGTCTTCTTCCGGAAACTCCTCAAAAAACTCGTCGAGGGCTTCCTGCGCGGTTTTTCTGGAAACTCCGCGTTCAGCAAGTCCTGCAAAAAGCTTTGTCCGACCTTCGCTTACCGAAAGTCGCCTGGTTCTAAGCCAGGAAAGCGCATACCGCGAATCTGAAAGAAGATTTTTCCCTTCCAGATAATCGAGGGCCTTAGCAATCTGATTTTTTCCGAATTTTTTGTTGCGGAGTTTCTGCTCGAGCAAAAAGCGGGAATGTTCGCTTCGGTCAAGATAGTTCAAGGCGGCATTTTCAACCGCGCAGCAGAGCGTCGATTCAATCAAATCGAGGCCCAGAACTTCATATGACATGAACTGACGGGATGGATAATAATCCTGTACGAGAGAGTTCTCAAGATAATCTTCCCGGAGCAAAAAAATAGACCCCGTAGGAGTCGTAATCTTTACAATTCCTGCCGGAGTCTGTTCAAGAGAGTCTATCGTTATGCACAATTCATCCTGGGATTTCTCTGAAGAAAATGAATCATGCATAAGCAAGGACTAACGTTTGCTGAACTGGAATCTTCGTCGAGCACCGCGCTGACCGTACTTCTTTCGTTCAACCATACGTGAGTCTCGTGTAAGATATCCGTTCTTCTTGAGTGCTGGATAGTTATCCTGATCAACCTGTGTAAGAGCTCGTGAGATACCATGGAGACAAGCACCAGCCTGACCATTAAGTCCACCACCAACTACGTTGATAAGGATGTCATATTTATTTTCTGAAGATGTTACCATCAATGGCTGTCGTACAACCTGAACCTGTTCAGATGTAGCAAAATAATCATTAACATCTTTTCCGTTTACTACGATTTTTCCTGAGCCTTCTCGTACAAAAACACGAGCAACAGCTGTCTTTCGTCTACCTGTTCCAATACCGATATTTTTTACCATAATGCTCTCCTACCTTATACGTCCAAAACCTGTGGATTCTGTGCTACCTGATCGTGTTCAGCACCTGCATACACTTTCAAATTTGTAAGCAATTTGCGT
Organism: Treponemataceae bacterium; assembly: GCA_024697985.1. Taxonomy (GTDB): domain Bacteria; phylum Spirochaetota; class Spirochaetia; order Treponematales; family Treponemataceae; genus RGIG9060. Next base: position 6,238 of record JAILRX010000095.1, read on the forward strand.
CCAAGTGGTCCGTTAGGAAGCATTCCCTTAACTGCGATTGTAATAGGATCTTCAGGGTGTTTTTCCAATTTCTTTTCAAATGTATAAGTGTTCAATCCACCAACATAACCTGTGTGCTGATGATAAACTTTGTCTGTTCGTTTTCGTCCTGAAATAGCAACTTTTTCAGCATTGATGATGATAACGTAATCACCGTTCTCCTGATGAGGAGCAAAGATAGCCTTGTTTTTTCCACGCAAAACAGAAGCGGCTTTAGCAGCAACACGTCCAAGCGGTTTATCAGCTGCATCGATAACGTACCAGTTTCTTACTGGTTCATTTACATAAATAGTTTTCATGTATATACCTTAAAAAATAATTTTGGGAGAAAAATTCTTGAGCATCTGAATTGTTCTCCGGAAGCAACATTCAGCGAGCAAACTAAACGTCGCATTTTGTCAAAAGCCCCGCCTTTGACGCAGATATACGGGATTTAATAATATCTTTTTTACGACTCGGATGTCAATACTTCAAAATCAAGATTATTCTGATTTAGAAGCTTCTTTTTCTTCCGGTTTGTCTGCTTTTTCAGCTTTCTGAGCAGCGAGTTCTTCTTTTTTAGCCTCGTGCTTGTCCTTGATGTCACCGATTCCAATGAAAAGAGCAACCAAACCGACAAAAGCTGTCAAAACAGGAGCAAAGCCTTTCAAGAAATCAACTACATCCCATCCCCAGCCAAGACCGATCGGGATGCAGGCAAAAACAGTAAAAGCAATTAAAAGCAATCCTAAAATTAATGAAATCATACAATCTCCTTATTTATCGTCCACAACAATTTTTGTATTTCTTTCCACTTCCACAAGGACATGGATCGTTTCGTCCAACTTTTGGCGAAGTACGGACAACCTGGATATTTTCAGCCTGTCGTTTTGAAGCCATCGCGCTGGAAGCAGCCTGTCGTCGGGAAGCTGCACCATCAAACGTAGAGCTTGAATTATGCTGAGCGTTCATCTGACGTCGGCCGGTTGTTCTGCGTGCTGAATCTTCGGTCTGAACTCGAACACGGAAAACTCGTGAAGCAATATCCAGACGAATATCATCAAGCATGTCATAGAAGATATTGAATCCGTCAATCTTGTATTCTGTAAGTGGATTTTTACTTCCATAAGAACGAAGATACACTGCATCTCGAAGACTTTCAAGGGCTTCAAGGTGATCAAGCCACTTTCTGTCGATTTCCTGGATATACTGATATCTGATAAAAAGGTTGAGGTTTGCAGTTCCTGCAAGCAATTCCTTTTCGAGCAGGTCCTTTTCCATAAGGTCGCTGATATTTTCTGCAAGATTTGTCTTGTCGATTTCCGAAGGAACGATAAAGCCGAAAGTTTTCTTGACCTTTTCGCAAAGTTCAGCATAAGCCGAAGTCTCGTTCTTGCGTGAAGAATGCTTGTATTCATCAACATAATCTTCGATGGTTTCGCGTGCGGTCGTAATTACACGGCTCTTAAGCTGCTCATCCTTGAGGATGTCATCACGCTGGCCATAAATGAAGTTTCGCTGTTCGTTCAAAACATCGTCGTATTCAAGCAGGTGCTTACGAATCTCAAAGTTTCGCTCTTCGACTTTTGTCTGAGCCCTTTCAATTCCCTTTGAAAGCCATGGATGATAGATCGGTTCGCCTGTAGGCATTCCAAGACGGCTCATCATCAGCTTCATTCGGTCTCCACCGAACAGTCGCATCAGGTCATCTTCCATAGAAATGTAGAACTTAGATCGACCTGGGTCACCCTGTCGACCAGAACGTCCTCGCAACTGATTGTCGATTCGGCGGCTTTCGTGTCGTTCCGTACCGATTATATAAAGACCTCCAAGGTTCTTAACTTCCTCGTAGTCCTTTTTCCACTGTTCCTTTTCGATTTTAAGGGCAGCTTCGAGCTGTTCAGGAGTTGCCTGAGTTCCGGCTCTTTTCTGCGCCCTGAATTCCGGATTTCCACCGAGCTTGATATCGGTACCACGACCAGCCATGTTTGTAGCGATCGTTACGGCGCCCTTGCTTCCGGCCTCAGCGATGATCAAAGCTTCCCGAGCATGGTTTTTAGCATTCAAGACCTCGTGTCGGATTCCTTTTTTGGTAAGCAGTTTTGAAAGATGCTCTGACTTTTCGATTGAAATCGTACCAACAAGAACCGGCTGACCTTTTTCGTGAACAGCCTTAATTTCCTCGCAGATTGCATTCCATTTTTCGTTTTCAGTCATGTAGACTTCATCCTGCTCGTCGATTCGGGCTACAGGTCGGTTCGTAGGAATTACGACAACATCCAATCCGTAGATTTTATTGAATTCGACAGCTTCTGTTTCTGCAGTACCGGTCATACCGGAAAGTTTTTTGTACATTCGGAAGAAGTTCTGGAAAGTGATGGTTGCCATCGTTCGGTTGCGCTGTGCAATTCTGATGTGCTCTTTTGCTTCGATGGCCTGATGGAGACCGTCACCGTAACGGCGTCCCTCAAGGATACGTCCGGTAAATTCATCAACGATCTGAACCTGTCCGTCCTGAACTACATAGTCAATATCAACATGATAGAGGACATGAGCTCGCACGGCCTGAGTAAAGTAATGGATGAACTCAAAGTTGTTTTCTTCGAAAAGAGAACCTTCAATAATATGGTTTTTCTGAAGGATTTCTTCAATTTTAAGCATACCGTCATCGGTAAATGAAACGCGCTTTGATTTTTCATCAATTTTATAGTCTCCGACAACTTCCTGTCCCTGAGCTTCATCAGGATAGTCACCGGTTTTTGGATCTTTTTCAACTTCCGTGAGCTGGCCGACATACTTATCAACCTGCTGGAATTTTGAAGTATCATCTTCACCCTGACCTGAAATGATAAGCGGAGTTCTTGCTTCATCAATCAAGATTGAGTCAATTTCGTCGACGATACAGAAGGCAAAGCCTCGCTGAACTTTTTCACGAGCATCGATGCACATGTTGTCACGAAGATAATCAAAACCGAACTCATTGTTCGTACCATAGGTGATGTCGCATCGGTAAGCGGCCTTTCGGGCCTCGTTATCCATGTTTGAAAGGATTTTTCCAACCGAAACGCCAAGGTAATTGTAGACGCGGCTCATCCAGTCGGCATCTCGTTCTGCAAGGTAATCGTTTACGGTTACGATATGAACGCCTTCTCCGGTAAGGCTGTTAAGATAGGCTGCGGCAACACACATCAAGGTCTTACCTTCACCCGTTTTCATTTCAGTGATTCGTCCTGAGTTCAAGACAAGGGAACCCATTATCTGAACATCGTAAGCTCTTTCTCCAAGAACCCTGGCAGCGGCTTCACGGGCAAGGGCAAAAGCTTCAGGAATGAGGTCATCAAGTTTTGTTCCGTTTTTGAGCATTTCCTTGAAGCGTTCTGTCTGTTTTGGAAAATCTTCTGCACTGAGGCTTTTAGCCCATTCTTCTTTTTGATTTATTTTTTCTACTGTAGGTAGAAGCTGTTTAACATCGCGGTCTCGTTTAGAACCGAAAATCGCACTCAAAATTTTATCTAACATTATTTAAATATATAGAGAAAAGTCGCTTTTGGCAACAATTGTTAATAAGCAAAAGCGTTTCTTACTCCTTGACATCAAAGAATGACTATTTTATCTTTTATATATGAAAAAAATTAATCAGAAATTCATTTACGGACTGATGATTCTTTCCGTTCTATCCATAAATTTAATCTTTACTTCATGTGCCCACAGAAA
>JAILRX010000132.1 GCA_024697985.1 Treponemataceae bacterium
TCTGGATTTGTTTTTTGGTGTTGATTATCATTCCCATTTAGGAACACGACGTGGCGGTATGGCAGTCTACGGAAACGGAACCTTCAACAGGGCCATCCACAATATCGAAAACTCTCCTTTCCGAACAAAATTTGAAAAAGATGTTGATGAACTTATCGGCAATCTCGGAATCGGATGTATTTCCGACAACGAACCTCAGCCACTTTTAGTAAGCTGCCATCTTGGAAGCTATGCAATCACGACGGTTGGACTCGTCACAAATCTTGATGATCTTGTAAAAAAGACCTTTGAAAAAGGCTCGACACACTTTTTGGAGATGAGCGGAAGCCGCATCAACCAGACTGAACTTGTCGCCTCGCTTATCAATCAGAAAAACTCAATTCTCGAAGGACTTCAATACGTTCAGCATATCATTCAAGGCTCGATGTCAATTCTGGTAATGACGCCAGAAGGAATTTATGCAGCTCGCGACAAGCTTGGCCGAACTCCAATCCAGGTTGGTAAAAAAGACAATTCGTACTGCCTTGCAACTGAAAGTTTTTCTTTCATCAATTTGGGATATGAGCACTGCAAGGAACTGGGACCTGCAGAAATCGTTTTCATCTCGCAGGAAAAAGGAATCGAAGTTTTGCAGCCTAGCGGTGACAAAATGAAGTTCTGTACTTTCATGTGGATTTACTACGGATATCCTACATCAACTTACGAAGGAATCAACGTAGAAGAAATGCGATACAAGTGCGGTGAAGCGCTTGCAAAACGCGATGCAGAAAATGAAAATGTAAAGCCGGATATCATCGCAGGTGTCCCAGACTCGGGAACAGCTCACGCAATCGGATATGCAAACAAATCGGGAATTCCGTTCGCACGTCCTTTCATCAAATACACACCGACCTGGCCACGTTCGTTCATGCCTACAAACCAGTCGCAGAGAAACCTCATCGCAAGGATGAAGCTTATCCCTGTTCATCAGCTGATTAAGGATAAAAAACTTCTTTTAATTGATGACTCGATTGTCCGCGGAACACAGCTTAGGGAAACGACAGATTTCCTCTATCAAAGTGGAGCAAAAGAAGTTCACGTACGACCTGCATGTCCGCCACTTTTGTTCGGATGCAAATACCTGAACTTTTCAAGAAGCAATTCAGAACTTGATTTGATCACACGACGAATCATCAAGGAACGAGAAGGCGATAATGTTTCGCAGGAAGTCCTTGAAGATTACGCAAATCCAGACAGCAAGAACTACAAGGAAATGCTCGAAGAAATCAGAAAGCAGATGCACTTTACGACTCTCGCATTCCACCGACTCGACGACATGCTCGAATCAATCGACATTGATCCTTCTAAGCTTTGCACTTACTGCTGGAACGGAAAAGAATAAGCAGATCGTGCGTGCCACGACCGGCCCGTGCGCTGCCACGACCGACCCGCGCACGCCACGACCGGTCCGTGCGCTGCCGGCAATTTTTGCGGCCGGATTTTAGCACGCGGTCAATATGACCGGTTAAATCCAGCCTTTTAAGATTTCTACGGCTTTGGCCCGCTCCTGTGCGTCCGCAAAGCCAACATAGAATTCACCGTGACTGTCGCTTACGATTTTCAGGCTTTTCATGGCCGTTTCGTAGGCGTCGGCAGCAAACTCATCATTTTCCTTTTCTTTTTTATACTCTTCGCTTTCCTCATACTCCAAGGTTGGAAGCGCGATTATATCATTCTTTTTGATGATCCGACCGTCAGCAATCATTGCGTTTTCATAAATTCCGGCCTTTTTCTGAAAAATAAAATCCCTTAAGGCAAGCTCAGTTCCCAAAACGGCAACCGCATCCAAGATGAGGCAGATGTAAAGCTGGAACTCCCTGAAAAACTGAATCACCACCATTGCCAGTGCAAAAATCACGACTGGAATAATCAGCTTGTTAGTTTTTCTGACAAACTGAACGATACAGTTTCCCAAATCCCTGTCAATCTTCTTTTCGCGCAGCTTGTAAGTCGCGCACAACATGACAATGGCAAAAATTGAAACCGAATTAATCACTATTCTTAAAATCTGCATATAATAAATTTAACCAACTTTTGTTAATTGTACAATGCTCTAATTTATAGTAAAATTATATATCATGCAGAAACAGTTTGAACAAATTTTGCTTTCATTTATTGAGATGCAAAAAACAACTTTCAGATTGGAAGACATTCTCACATCCTTAAAAAAACTCAAACTCAATATCGATGAAGACGAAATCCAGGATTTTCTTTCAAAGCTGCCTTTTCTCGTTAAGTTCATCGACGGAAGTTACTGTTCAAAAGCAATTCTTTTAAAATATGCATGCTTTACGATTAAACCGACAAAAAAAGAAGTTGATGAAAAATATCTGATGATCGGGCACAGAACAATGCCTTTTACCAATCCAAACCTGATGCCGACAGACCTGAGGTTTTACTACAATAAAAAAATGATCAACTTCGGGCTTTTCGTCCTGCCAAACAGCGAAATTCAGGAACACTACAAGCTTTTCGGAGACGAACTGATTCCTCAAATCCTTTCGCTCGACTGGGCAAACTTCTACGAGCCGATCGAAAACATCTTCTCGCCTGAATCCTACAAAACGCACATCAGCGTCCTGGAGATGTCTGATTTTTACGCGCAGACAAACTTTCACTATGGCGACCGAATCGTCTGCGTCATCAAAGACTGGTTTCAGGGAACCATCAACATCGCGCCGCTTTCCGAGTTCCTCAAAAATCCATTTCAGAATTCAGAAATCGAAGAACTCCGCAAAATCTGGAACACGAATTTCGAAGAAAGCCTTCTGAACGTAATCCACAACGACGGCATTTTTGAAGACATGTACGGTCAGCTTTTCGCGGCCCTTCTGCCGAACATCAAAAAACTTTCGACACCTTTCAGCGGTTCAGTCGAAGAACTGATTGAATCTTCAGAAAAGCTTGAAATCCAGAACTTCGGAATCGAAAACCGAATCTGGGAGAAAGGAAAGCCCATCATCGCAATCAAAACTTGGGACGCGCCTTTCACGATGGTTTCAACCATCAGCACAAATACCGAAAAATACGGACTTGCAGACTGCATCAATTTGAAAATCAACGAAACGATTATCGATCAGTATCTTGTTGATGCCCTCGCAAACAACGAAGAGGATATCAGCAAGGTCATTTCCTCGATAATTCCTGATTTCATATCAGTTGACCCGAATGCCTACAAGAACCTTATGTTGAATTTAAAAGACAAAAGTGCTAAACTTCACGAGTCTTATAACAAATTTGCCGATTTTCCGATTGCAGAAATTCGTCATGGAGCGCTGCTTCTTTTCAGCAAGAACATCAGCCTCGTCCATGAAATCCGGCTTTCAACAATTGACCCGGCAACTTTGTCGCAGCAACCTTTGTTTATGATCATGCATATTGTTGAGCACCTTTCAAAGTTGCTTAGCATCTTTCTTTTCCAGGAAAACCTGGCAGATGATGACTTGCGTGCCATGAAAGATTCCATTGAAGGTATGAACTATTCTTTCAATGAAAACTGCACTCAGATTCTAACCGAACTGAAAGAAAGACACTATAATCTGAAGCTAAGTTCAAGCAATGGAGAAAATTGATGAGCGCTGATATCAATCTTTGTGAATTGATAAAAAAAGGTGGAATCTTAAATAACATCTGCGGAAACGACGTGATGAGCGTTTACAAGGACATTTCGAACAAAATTTCCTGTCCTTCCTACATAGACCATCAGGAACTGTATTCTGAACTTTGCGGTCGCGAAACCATGATCAGTACGGCAATTGGAAACGGTTTTTCAATTCCGCATCCGACCCATCCATTAATCAAAAAATCAGACGACCAGCAGGTCACTCTGTGCTATCTTGAAAACGAAATCGAAATGTCAGCATTTGACGGAAAACCGGTAAGCACAATGTTTGTCATTTTGACTGAAAACCAAAACGAGCATCTGGCTATATTACAGGCGCTTGCAAAAAATCTACAGAATAATGAATTTAAAGAATTATTGAAAAGGAAACCTACACTGGGAGAAATCGAGGCTTTTTTTACTGGAGCTTAAGCTTAAAGGCAAAGTTCCAATATAAATTATAAATGCAAGAGGAAAATTATGAACGTAAAAGGACTTAATGCCGCCGCATTGTCAATTCGAAGTTTGGCAATGGACGCCATTCAGAAAGCAAAGTCAGGACATCCTGGGATGCCGCTTGGCTGTGCTGAACTTGGAGCAGCTCTTTATGGAGAACTGCTGAATCATAATCCGGATCAGCCAAACTGGATTAACCGCGACAGATTTGTTTTGTCAGCTGGACACGCATCCATGTTGGTTTATTCTTTACTGCACATGTGCGGATACGATCTTTCACTTGATGACATCAAGCAGTTCCGCCAGTTGGGTTCAAAATGCCCGGGACATCCTGAAGTAGGAGTTACCGCCGGAGTTGATGCTTCGACAGGACCTTTGGGACAGGGTATTTCAATGGCTGTAGGTATGGCAATGGCCGAAACAATGCTCGCAGCTAAGTACAACACAAAAAATCACAAAATTATTGATCA
>JAILRX010000145.1 GCA_024697985.1 Treponemataceae bacterium
AATTTATGCTGCAGTGCCATAAATATTCTCCTTAATTTAAGATTGAGAGTTAATTAATTTAATCCTTTTAATTATATCATAGATTTATAGATATTAAAGCAAAAAAGTAAGAACCTTCTTAATATTTACATTTTAACGGACTGTAAGGCTTAACGGAAGTTCGAGTCCGTTTTCTTCAAGAAGGTCCTTGTTTCGAAGGATTTCGTCGGGATTTCCGTCTGCTATGATGCGTCCTCAAATGGCTGATGTTCACCATCTCCAGGGCGTCGTTTACTCGCTTTTCAACTTCGTCTTCCGGAAGTCCGTAGTTTCTTGGCGCAAAGGCTACATCCTGCTCGATTGTCGTCATGAAAAGCTGATTTCACGTGCACGAAAAGAAGAATAATTAATTTATTCTTTTAACCTATTGACAACATAGGTAAATAAGGATAATATTGTTTATATAAAACCTACTAAAACGATAGGTAAAAAGACAGACGAGATTACTGGAGATAAGTATGAATTTGAAGAGTGTTGTTTCGATAGTATTTGCAATCGTTTTGGGTGGTATGTTTTTGGCAATGATTCTGGTAGCGGTGTAAATGGGAGGAAAAAATGGCATCTACAATAGAGAATACTGAAAATCAAAAAATAGTATTGTCACCTCAAGAAGAGCGAATTAATCGGAATGGCGGAAAAATCTCGTTTTCGACTTCGGATGGAGTTAAGTCTCGTACGCAAAAAATCTATGAAAGTTTTTCAACTTCAAAATCGAGCGTGGATGTTCAGAGGGCAAAATATTTCACGGAAAGTTTCAAACAGACCGAAGGCCAAGCTTTGTCGCTAAGATGGGCTAAGGCGCTTTATCACATCGCTGAAAATATCGAAATTTACATCGAACCAGACCAGCTTTTGGTGGGCCGAATTGGAAAAATGGGAAAGTACGGCCTTTTGTACCCAGAATTGGACGGCTGTTTTTTGAAGCAGTTCGTAAAGCAGGCGCGAACTCGCGTAGAATCTCCTTTTGAAATTGACGAAGACGATGTGCGCGTAATCGAAGAAGAAATTGCTCCTTATTGGGAAGGAAAAACCTATTACGATGAGCTTTCTCGCGCTTTTCCGGAAGATGTTTTGAAAGTTACCTACGATCCTAAGGATTTGTTTTCTTCACGTTATATCGTAAACGAATCTTCTTCGATGAGGTCAGCTTTGCAGTGGGTGCATGACTACGCAAAGGGAATTGACGAGGGCTTTGAGGCAATAAAAAAACAAGCCGAGCAGAAAATTGCTGAATTGAACGATTTTGACCCGGCAGACTCTGTAGATAAATTGCAGTTTTACAAGAGCATTATCATCGTAAGTGATGCAATCATTTTGTGGGCAAAACGATACAGTGAAAAGGCCTTGGAACTTGCTAAGACAGAAAAGGATGCAAAGAGAAAAAAAGAACTTGAACGAATTGCCGAAGTTACGGCCAGAGTTCCGCGATATCCTGCGACAAATTTTTACGAAGCGTTACAGTCGCAGTGGTTCATTCAAATGTTCAGTCGCCTGGAGCAAAAAACAGGTGCGACTATTTCAAACGGAAGAATGGATCAGTATCTTTGGAAATATTACAAAAAGGATTTTGATGAGGGAAAAATCACTCGCGACGAGGCGAAGGAACTTTTTCAGTGTATGTGGCTCGGAATGGCTCAGTATCAGGATTTGTTCGTAAGTCCAGCAGGCGTTAAATTCCACGAAGGTTATGCGCATTGGGAGGCCGTTACGATTGGTGGCGTTGACAGGGATGGTTTTGACGCAACGAATGACCTTTCGTATATCCTGCTTGAAAATAAACGCGAATTTCCCCTGAACTATCCTGACCTTGCGGCCCGAATCCACACGGGAAGCCCTGAGCGATTCTTGCACGAGGTTGCCCTTACGATAAAGGACGGTTCCGGTTTCCCGAAACTTTTGAATGACGAAGAAGTCATTCCGCTTTTGGTTTCAAAGGGCGCAGACTTTGGTAACGCAAACGACTATGCAGTTTCGGGTTGTACCGAGGTTCGAATGCCGAATTTGGACACTTTTACGACGCCATGTGCTTTCATAAATGCAGCGTCTATGATTGAACTGACGCTTTATAACGGAAGAATGAAAAAGTATGGCGATGAAGTTTTGACGATTGAAACTGGGGATGTTAAATCGTTCAAGACTTGGGAAGAATTTTATGAGGCCTTCAAAAAACAGGAAGAATACATTTTGAAGATGTTCTTCAAGCAGCAGTTTATTGCCAATAAAATCCGACCAAAGCATTTTGCAAGCCCACTTGGCTCTAGCCTTCATAAACTTTGTATGGAAAGCGGAGTTGACTTGCATCAGGAAAAAATTCCGGGTGGTTTTGACACAGGCTTTTTTGATTTTATCGGATTTGGAACAGTTGCGGATTCTCTTGCTGCAATCAAGAAAAATGTTTTTGAAGATAAAACTATTGGCTGGGATGAACTTTTGGACGCTCTCGATAAGAATTTTGAAGGTTCTGAAATTATCCGACAAAGGCTTTTGCACAGTCCGACCTACGGAAATGATGACTCGTATGTTGATTCGATTGCCAAGGATATCGACAGAACGGCGGTGGAATTTTCTCACAAGTTTTCAAAATATGTCGGTGTTGAACTGGATTTGCGCTATGTAAGCCAGAGCGTAAATGTTCCTTTCGGACATGTAATCGGGGCTACTCCGAACGGCCGTTTTGCGTACACGGCTCTTTCGGACGGTTCTTCTGCAAGTCAGGGGGCGGATACGACAGGTCCTACGGCGGTGCTCCTTTCTAATTTCAGAACAAAGAACGTGGAATACAAAAACCGTGCGGCTCGTCTTTTGAACATCAAGTTTAGTCCATCAACGGTAACAGGCAAGGAAGGAACGGAAAAAATCGTCAGTTTTATAAAGACCTGGCGCAATTTGAAGTTGTGGCATTTGCAGTTCAACATCATCAATAAGGAAACTTTGTTGGCCGCTCAGAAAAATCCGGAAAACTATCGAAGTCTTTTGGTACGTGTTGCAGGTTACAGCGCGTACTTTGTGGAACTTTCACCAGAATTGCAGAACGATGTGATCTTGCGTACTGAACACAGCGATTTTTGATTTTATGATTTTCAATATTCAGCATTTTTCGATTCATGATGGACCGGGTATTAGGACGGTCGTGTTTTTCAAAGGATGTCCTCTAAGGTGCAAGTGGTGTGCAAATCCAGAAAGCCAGTCGAGCAATGCTGAAATTATGTGGCTTGAAAACGAGTGCCTGCGTTGCAAAAGCTGCCATGTTATTGAAAATATGAATTTTCACTTTGAAGATGACAGACTAGAGTGGGGAAGTCCTTGTGCAGCAGTTCAGAAAATCGAAATTCAGGATTCAACCAGGCGACAGATTGAAATGGTTTGCCCGACAAAAGCAATTCAAGTTGTAGGAAAGGAAAGAACTATCGAGCAAATTCTTGCAGAAGTGGAAAAAGATGTGTCGTTTTTTTCTGAATCGGGAGGCGGACTTACCGTTAGCGGTGGTGAGCCTTTGATGCAGGGCGAATTTTTGGTGTCGCTTTTGAAGGAAGCGGGAAAGCGAAAAATTCATCGTGCGATGGAAACTTCATTCTTTGCTCGCTACGAGGTGGTAAGGAAAGCTGTTCAGGAGTTGGAGTATCTTTTGGTCGATGTTAAAACCTTCGACGAGAAACTTCATATCGAAAATACGGGCGTTTCAAATAAAATCATTTTGGAAAATATCGCACGCATTCGTTCTGATTTTCCAAACCTTCCGATTAAGGTGAGAACTCCTGTCATTCCTGGTGTGAACGACACGGATCAAGAAATCGAAGCGATAAGTAACTTCGTAAAGTCGCTTGGACCAAATACCGAGTACGAACTTTTGAAGTATCACAGGCTTGGAATTTCAAAGTACAAGAGTCTTCGACGTAACTATCCGCTTGCCGATGTGGTTTTGAGCGAAGAAAAATTCCGCCATTTGAATACAGTTCGCGAAAAAAATCTCTGGCAGCAGATAAACACAATCGCATATGACGGATCCCATATTTAAATCGAATAATCATCTGCAGTTGTTATAACGGAAGTCTGTTTTTTAATTTGCTCCGTGACATCATCAACACTGATTTTCGTCAAATTTTCCTGTAAGCTGCTAACATAGAATTTTTCTGATTTCAGTTTTTCATCTACAGCGACATGTTCATCAAGTGCAAGAAGCACGATTAGACCTGCGTCCACAAGAATTTTTACGACATTCGCATAATCTTCTCCTACGACAGGTGTATAAAGATATGTGTGCCTCATGCTTTCATAAAGATGTTTTTCAACGTTATGAAGAATCTCGCCTGTAACTCCGTTTTTTCCGAGCATGAACTTAAAGACTTTCGCTCTCTGTCCTTTCAGACTGGCTCGCTTTTCACTATTGACTGTAGTTGTATGGATTCTTCCGTCTGTTTCATGAACTTTGGTTACAACACCGCATGCGCTTGTCATGTTCGTGATTCGGTCAATCAAAATTAATTCACCCTGGACTTTGTGATTTTTGAACTCATCGGCAATAATCACATCGCTAAAGGAAATATCAACGACTGCAATTTCGTTTTTGCTCAATGTAGTAACGGCTTTATGTTCGCCGCTATTCACATCAATTGCGTATTTTATTGAAGAAACTATTGCAGGAAGCTGTTTTGTCCCAAGTTTGATGAAAAAATTCTTGCCAGTTTCAAGTTTTGAATCGTCCATCCAAAGAAGTGTTGCTTCTATTTTATTGGTAAGTTTTAGATTTTCATTGATTTCAAAAACACATCCTCGGCTTACATCCACTTCGCGGTCAAGTGCGATGTTTACAGCCTGACCTTTTTGTGCAGATTGAACTTCGTCAAAACCGCGGATAATTTTCTTTACGCGAGCTTTTTCTCCGCTTGGCAAAGTTGTGATTTCGTCTCCAATATTGACTATACCGCCTTCAATTTGACCCTGAAAGCCTCGAAATTCGTGATTAGGTCGGCACACTCGTTGAATCGGCATAAAAAAGTGTTTTTCGCTATTTGAAGGCGCATTTGTTTCGTCCACATCCGAAATATCAACATCTTCCAAATGTGAAAGAATTGTTGGACCATTGTACCATTTCATGTTTTCGGATTTTTTGGTTACATTGTCACCTTCGGTTGCGGAAACTGGAATAATCTGAATATTTTGAAGTCCAAGTTCTGTAACGATTCCCTGAATTTGAGAGGTCACTTCGGAAAATCTTTTTTCGCTATAGCCGACCAAATCCATCTTATTCACGGCAAAAATGAAGTGTTTAATTCCCATCAGTGAGCAAATTCTGCTGTGTCGGCGTGTCTGTACCAAAACACCTTGTTTTGCATCTACGAGGATGATAGCCAAATCTGCAAAGGACGCACCGACTGCCATATTTCGGGTGTATTCTTCGTGGCCTGGTGTGTCGGCGACGATGAAACTTCGTTTTTCAGTATTGAAATATCGGTAGGCAACATCAATAGTGATTCCCTGCTCGCGCTCAGCCATCAAACCATCAAGCAAAAGTGAATAGTCTATCTTTCCTTCGCGGCTTCCGACTTTTGAATCCAAGGCCAATGCTTCTTCCTGGTCAGTATAAAGCAATTTCGCATCATAAAGAATGTGTCCGATAAGCGTTGATTTTCCGTCATCAACAGATCCGCATGTAATAAATTTCAATAATCCGTTCATATTAACCTCACACTTTCAAAAATCTTAAAAATAACCTTCGCGCTTTCGTTTTTCCATGCTCGCAGCGCCACCATCTTTGTCTATTACGCGGCTCGTTCTCTCGGAAGTCACGGAACTCAATGTTTCATCGATAATTTCATCCAGAGTTTTTGCTGTTGATTCAACTCCGCCTGTCAAAGGATAGCAGCCTAATGTCCTGAAGCGAACAGAAATGTTTTCGATTTTTTCGCCTGGCAAAAGTTTCATTCTTTCATCGTCCACCATGATGATGTTTCCGTCGCGCCTTACAATCGGTCGCACTGCAGAAGAATAGAGGCTTACGATTTCGATGTTTTCCCTCTTGATGTACTGCCAGATGTCCTTTTCAGTCCAGTTTGAAAGCGGAAAAACTCGCATACTTTCGCCTTTGTGAATCTGCGTGTTGTAAAGCTTCCACATTTCAGGTCTCTGGTTTTTTGGCTCCCATGCTTGTGCCGAATTTCGGAAGCTGAAAATTCGCTCTTTTGCCCTCGATTTTTCTTCGTCACGACGACCGCCACCGAATGCCGCCGTAAAGCCGTATTTTGTGAGGGCTTGTTTTAGGGCTTGTGTTTTCATAATATCTGTGTATGCTGCACCGTGGTCAAAAGGATTGATTCCGTTTTTTATTCCTTCTTCATTTGAATAGACAATCATATCAAGCCCATATTTTTGGGTAACATGGTCGCGAAATTTTATCATTTCCTTGAATTTCCAAGTCGTGTCAATGTGCATGAAAGGAAACGGTGGCTTTTCAGGATAAAAGGCCTTGAGAGCAAGATGAAGCATAACGGAACTGTCCTTGCCGATTGAATAGAGCATTACCGGCTTTTCGCATTCCGCCGCTACTTCTCGAATGATATAAATTGCTTCTGCTTCTAGTTCATCAAGATGTGATAAATCTGACATAATTGCTACCTTCCTCTTAAAATTAGTATTTATTCGATTCTTTTTTGTTTATGCTGATTTGAAAAGTCGAACCATCGTATTTGTTGATTGTCCAAATCGCATTGTCTTTTGTGTTTTCTACGGTCATCGTGCTACCTTTTCCACCAATATCTGCGCCCAGAAAAAAACTGATTGCCTTTTTAGGACATTCTTTGACGCAGCTTGTGCATCCCCAGCAATCGCGCTCGTGTTTTATGTAGGCAACTTTTTTTTCGTTCTGAGTTCCTTGAATGGTGTGAAGTTTGATAAGATTTCCAGGACAGACTTCAACGCAAGAAGAGCAGCCTATGCATTTATTTTCATCGATTTTTATGCTCATTTTCTGCCCCCTTATACCAAATCCCTAAGGATAATATGAATTTCGCCGTTTTCATCCATAACGGAATTTATGTAATTTTTAAACTGCGGATTTATTTCAGAATAATCTGTGTTTTCTCCAAAACTGTGCCAGCGGGTTTCTTTTCTCGCCAAAAGATGTTCGATTAGTACTTGGCAAACGATGAGTCGCTCTCGAATTTCATAAATCCTTAGTAAATCGTCCATGTCACGAGCTTTTAGCTGTGGAACAATTTTTTTCAAATCCAGAATCTTTTGTTTTGCGATTTTGAGGCCCATTTCGTTATAGCGATAATCAGTTTTGATTCCGCCTGCATATTCGTCCATTATTTTTTGCATTGCTTCTTCGATTTCATCGGCTTCAAATGTACTCAAAGTATTTTCTGAAAAGTGCTTTTCGTATTCTGAAAATGGGGCCACGCTTGATGTTGCTTTGGATGTTACTTGGAACTTCACTTCGTCTGCAGACGAGTTTTTACTGGCTGCTTCATTTTTCAAAAACTCAAGGATTCCTGTTGCTGCGATTTTTGCTTCTGCAAGAGAGCCTGTAACATATTTTTGAGGAGCACCACCTGCAACATCGCCTGCTGCAAAAAGACCAGAAATCGTCGTTTGTCTGTCATTGGAAATCCAGTAGCCACTTGCAGTATGTCCGCCAACGATGTAAGGCTCGGTTCCTTCAATTTCTACATTATAGGATGAAGGTCCTTTTCCATCCTCGAGCCACTTTAAAGTCTGGCTCGGTGCCATGTTAAGATAAGCCTTGTATAAATCTTGCTCTTGTTCGCTAGAAATTCCTGCTGTTCTAAGATAGCACGGACCGTTTCCGTTGCGGTTTTCTTCTACCGTACCCCAGCATCGCTCACTGGTGCGAAGTCCGTATTTCGTTTCGTAGACTTCGCCTTTTGAATTTACCTGTTTTGCATGTACTCCCTGTGCAATCGTTCCTGTCGGGGCAATCGTATCTTTGCAGCGAAGTGCGATAAAGCGCATTTCAAAACTCGTCATTTCAGCTCCTGCAAGAATTCCCATTGAAAAACCCGCGCCCGTGTTGAAAGGCGGATACCACATTTTGTGTCGGCTGAATCCAGGATTGTTCGGTCTGTACAAACCTGCTGCCCCTCCTGTTGCAATTAGAACGGCTTTTGCAGAAAAGTCGTAGGCAAGGTTTTCGTTTACGCTAAAGCCATACGCTCCGAAAATTTTTCGCTTGCCCGGTTTTTCAACTTGAGTGACTTTATAATCAGTTACATTTACATGGTTTAAGACTTGTATGTTTTTATGCTGTTTTACGCCGTTTGCAAGAATGAGTTTGATGTTTTCTCCATTGATTTTTAAGTTTCTCCATCCGCGTGTAACATATTTTCCATTTTCGTCTTTTAGGATCACGAGCCCTCTTTTTTCCAAATCGTGAGTTACATCGTTTAGGTTTTCGCTCATGCTCAAAAGTAAATCTGTCCGGACGATTCCGTTTGCGTCGTTACTGGCGTAATTTACATAATCTTGCGGAACATGACCTTCGGAAATATAGGCATTCAGTGCGTTTACTCCGGCAGCTAGGCAACCGCTTCGTTTGATGTTTGCTTTTTCGACAATAAGAATGTTCAAATCTGGGTTGTTTTCAGCAAGTTTTATGGCTGCGTAACAACCAGCAGTTCCTCCGCCGATTATCAGAACATCGGATACTATTTTTTCTATTTTCATAAAACTGTAACATCCTCTTTCATCAAAAGATTTTCAAGCTGAATCAACTCTCCATTTTTTATCAGGAAAACCTTGTACAAAAGAATATGAACTTTTTCTCCAACGCTTACAGGACGATTTTCCAGTCTTCTGGTGGCAATCACCGTTTCACCATTGACTTCAATCCAAAGTTCGGTGTGCGTACCACGGAAAAAAACTGATTTTACGATTCCGTCGCTTACAGAAATCGGAAATTTTTCTATGTGGTCGGCTTTTGTCACGCGTACAAATTCCGGGCGAACCAATGCTTTTTCAAAACCATCGACTTGCTCAAAACTTTTGAACTGGCGGTAATCCTTGAGGTAGGAAATATTTCCAAAAAACTGCACAGTGAAAGGTGTTTTAGGATTCTGATAAATGTCCATGGGACTTCCTACCTGTTCGATAGAACCTTTGTTCGTGACGATGATTTCATCGCTAATTTCGATGGCCTCATCCTGATCGTGAGTGACGAAAATCGAAGTGATTCCAAGTTTCGTAATCATTTCACGAAGCCAAGTGCGAAGTTCCTTTCTGATTTTCGCATCAATGGCGGCAAAAGGTTCGTCCAGTAAAAGAAGCTGCGGATTCGGGGCAAGAGCGCGGGCAAAGGCAACTCGCTGTTTTTGTCCACCACTAAGCTGGCTAGGGTAGCGCTTTTCCAAGCCCTTTAGACCGACCAAATCAATCAGTTCGGCAACTCGTTTTTTGGTAAATTCTTTATCTGCTTTTTTTACTTTAAGGCCGAATGCGATATTCTGTTCGACTGTCATATAGCGGAAAAGTGCGTAGTTTTGGAATACAAAGCCAATTCCGCGCTCGGACGGATGTATGTCGTTCACGATTTTTCCGTCAATCAAAATGTCGCCACTGTCCTGATGTTCAAGACCTGCTATCATCCGAAGAATCGTGGTTTTTCCAGAGCCGGAAGGGCCGAGGAGGGCAACCAATTTTCCTTTTTCAATTCCGAAATTTACATTGTTGGAAGCCTTAAAATTTCCAAAGGTTTTGTTTATATTTTTCAATTCGACATACATATTTTACCTCACAAACTTACGGATTTCTTTCCGAAATGTTCGACGATACTACGGATAA
>JAILRX010000189.1 GCA_024697985.1 Treponemataceae bacterium
TTTTGCGCAGATTTGATAGATTACGTTTGATAAGACGATTAAGGCGAGCGGCCAGATGTAATTGAACATGGAGACTCCAAAATTAAAAAATTGATGTCTCCTCTTCAAAGGCCTAACGAAAAGACTTGTACCTACGGCACAGCTACCCGGCGGCAGTTAATTTATAGTTACATTATTTTAACAAAAAGTGCAGAACCGGGCAACGGCCGTATCGGCAAGCAGACGGCCGCGAAGTTTTTAATCTTTAGCAAGTTCGATGCTAAAGGCATCCCATCTTCGGTTGTCCAGTAAAAGCTTCCCTTGTATGAATTTTTATGGCTGCTATTTTCAGGAAATTGATTTTTTTGCACTTTGACCTGAAATGCTTTATATTATTAAGCATACTTTGAAGGTGCTTTTTTGCGCTGGATTTCGGGCTTAGGAAGTGGGCACAAGGAGATGGAAACTTCCGCTTTTCAAGACTTCAATCAAGACATATTTCGAAAACGGCCTTAAACATAAAGAATAGCTTTTATTCGCCGAGCACCTTATCCACGACCTTGGCCATGGCAAGCGTGTTTTCGTGGGTCCACTGGCTGCATTCCAGTTTTCCTTCCTGAATGGCTTTTCGGCTTTCTTCCAGCTCGAACTCAAATCCGCCGAATTTAGGACGGCAGAAAATGAACTTTTTGAGAAGTCCACGTTTTCCATAAACCTTGATGTAGTTAGGACAGTTTACCATGTCCATAACGATTTTTCCCTTACTTCCGTAGATCGTAACGAAAAGGGAAATAATCGAAGTGCCGTCCACGTGGCAGTGGGCCTGAACTCCGTTTTTGTAAGTGAAAGTAAGTTCTTCCTTTACATCAACTTCGTTTTTATATTTGATTTCATCAATTTTAAAATCCTGATAGTCAAAACCGAGTGTCCTGAAAACAAAAGTTACAGGATAAATTCCTATGTCCATCAGAACGCCGCCGCCCAAATCTTTTCGCACGACCCTTTCCTTGTGGGTGAGCGGAACTTTGAAAGAAGCATCCATGCTGGTGATGTCCCCGATGACTTTCTTTTCGTAAAGCAATTCATTGAGGATTTTTCGTGACGGCATGAAACTTGTCCAAAGAGCTTCATTTATGAAAACTTTTTCTTTTTCAAACTGCTCGAAAACTTGAGCGCTGTCTTTGCTTGAAGGCGTAAAAATCTTTTCGCATAAAACAGGCTTTTTGTATTTAAGGCAGAGAAGCGCCTGCTCTTTGTGACAGGAATGCGGAGTGGCAATATAGACTAAATCAACTGCCTCGTCCTGGAGCATTTCTTCATAACTTCCATAAGCTTTGGTGAATTTAAACTGATTTGCAAAGGCTTGGGCTTTTTCCAACTTGCGGCTTGCGATAGCATAGGCTTCGAAACCTTTCATCTTATTAATAGTAGTGGCCATTTTTTTGGCGATGCTGCCGGCACCGATGATTGCTACTTTAAACATGATTAATTCTAGCATGGCAGCCACTTATTAAAAGTAAAATAATGTAAATTGTTGAAAAAGTTAACAAATATGCTGATTTTTATAGTATATTTATATAAAGATAAATTATGGAGGACAAAATAATGTCAGAAACAATTATTGTGTATTATTCACTTGAAGGCAACATAGATTTTGTTGCAAAAAATCTTGCAGAAAAGATTTCCAGCAAGAATCTTGTAAGGCTTGAAACCGTAAAAGCTTACCCTACAAAAGGTCTTTTTAAATTCCTTCACGGTGGAAAGGACGCAATGAAGGGATTCAAGCCTGAACTTAAGACAGAAATTCCTGACCTTTCAAAGTTTGAAAATATCGTTATCGGAACACCAGTCTGGGCTTCAAGACCTTCAGCTCCAATAAATACCTTTATCGAAAAAAGCGATTTTTCAGGCAAAAATGTCTACATCTTTGCTTCAAGTATGGGCGGAAGTGCCTCAAGCACAATCGAAGCCATCAGTTCTCAAGTAGAAAAAAAAGGCGGAAAAGTAATTTCTTCAGTTTCCTTAGTAAATCCTATCAAAAAGCAGGAAGAAGCTTTGGAAAAAGTTGCTGAATTTGCAAAGAGCATAAAATAGATAAGTTTTTCCTTTTGCAAGTCAAATGTTTTAATGATAAAATATTTGAAATTACAACATGGAGAAATTTATGACTATTAGTGATTCAGTAAAGTATATCGGCGTAAATGATACCGATATAGATTTGTTTGAAGGTCAGTTCGAAGTTCCAAACGGAATGGCCTATAATTCATACATTATTTTAGACCAGAAAGTTTGTGTCATGGACAGCGTAGACCAGAATTTTGGTGACCAGTGGCTTAATAATATTGAAAAGGAGCTTGCCGGCCGTAAACCTGATTACCTTGTCGTTCAGCATATGGAAATGGACCATTCTTCAAACATACTGAAATTTGCAGAAAAATATCCGGAGGCCAAAATCGTTTCGTCAAAGATGGCCTTCGTGATGATGAAAAATATGTTCGGCCAGGATTTTGCTGACCGTCAGATTGTGGTTGCTGAAGGAAGCAGCCTTGAACTTGGCTCAAGAAGCCTCAATTTTATTGCGGCGCCAAATGTTCACTGGCCTGAAGTAATCATGACCTATGACTCTAAGGACAAAATCCTGTTTTCTGCTGATGCTTTCGGAAAATTCGGTACTTTCGATTACGACGATCCGGAAGGCTGGGAATGTGAAGCCCGCCGTTATTATTTCGGTATCGTTGGAAAATTTGGAGCTGCCGTTCAGACTTTGCTTAAAAAGGCTGCCGGTCTTGAAATTAAGACAATCTGTTCTTTGCATGGACCGGTTTTAAGTGAAAACATCAGTCACTACCTTGATCTTTACAATATCTGGTCAAGCTACGGAGTTGAAAGTCAGGGCGTTGCAATCGGCTATACTTC
>JAILRX010000267.1 GCA_024697985.1 Treponemataceae bacterium
CCGAACTGTATTTCTCTTATAGTTTTGAGCGGAGTCGTTGCCAAGGAAACAAAGGCCTACTTCGAAAAATATCCTAAATTGTAAAATCTTTTTTGCTAGATTCTCCTTTGTGTGTTACAATCTTCACAGAAAGTAATAATAAAGGAGAATTTATGAAATCGTATTTTGATTTGAAAGGGCAGGTTGCTATCGTAACCGGCTGTTCTACTGGACTTGGCGTTCAGATGGCTAAGGCTTTGGCTAATCAGGGCGCAAACATTGTTGCTCTTGCACGTCGAAAAGATAAAATCGAGGCTGTAGCAAAAGAAATTGCTGATACATATAAAGTTGAGACACTTGCTGTACCATGTGACATTACCGATACCGACCGCGTTAACGCTGCGATCGATGAAGTCCTTGCTAAATTCGGACGAATTGATATCGTTATCAACAATGCCGGAACTGGTGGCGTAACACCTGCCGAAGACGTACCGGACGAAATGTTCGCAAACGAAATGAACATCGACCTTTTCGGAACATTCAAGGTTGCCCGCGCTGCTGCTAAAAAAGCAATGATCGGTGCTAAATACGGAAGAATTATCAATATCGCTTCGATGTACGGTCTTGTAGGAAACAAGATTGCAGGTTCTGCTCCATATCACGCTGCAAAGGGTGGTGTAGTAAACCTTACGAGAGCTTTGGCTGCAGAATGGGGAAAATACGGGATTACAGTAAACTCAATCTGTCCAGGATATTTCTATACGCCGCTTACAAAAGAAACTTTGGACAGCGACTTCTTCCAGCAGAATGCAAAGACTATGATTCCAATGGAACGATACGGAAACGAAGGCGAGCTTGATGCCGCTGCAGTTTTCCTTGCAAGTCCTGCTGCAAGCTATGTTACGGGCGTAAGTTTGCCAGTTGATGGCGGATACACCTGTATGTAATTTTGCTTTAAAAAATTTAAGGCGACTGATTGCTTGATTGTTAAGCAGCCGGTCGCCTTTTTTTTGTTTTGTACTCGTTTTATTGTGCCGTGAATTCCTGGTAGCCTGTCAGCCGGTGATTGTGACCAAGGTCGCAGTCCCAATAAACTATTTTCGGTGTTACCGTTACGCTTTCTCCGCTTGCAAATGCAGGCGTTATGGTGCAGGTCCAGTTCCTTTCGTCAGTTTCGCTTGCCGAACTTATCGTGTGACTGACAAGTGAGCCGTCCGTTAAAGCTCCGCTTACCAGAATATTGTCTTTTGTAAGGCAGTTCGTGTTTCCGCCGAATGATATAGTAAAGCTGTTGGCATCAACATATTCAGCACCTCTGATGTAGGCGTGAATTCCGTAAGCCTCGCAGGAAGTAAAAAGTGCGGTTATGATAAAGCTTAAAGCCAGTATGTTTATAATTCTTGTCTTCATAGTTTTTCCATTGCATTCAGACTGCCGGTCTTGTATCCGGCCAAGTCAAGCGTCACATACAAAAAGCCGCATTCTTTGAGTGCTTCAAAAAACTGCTCTTTTTCTGATGCCAGCTTTCCAATTTCTTCCGGGGCAACTTCTATTCGTGCAAGTTTGCCGTCTTCGTGAAGTCTTACCCGGACATTATGATAACCCAATTTTACCAGAATGTCTTCTGCTTTTTCTATGCTTCTAAGTTTTTCCTTAGTGATGGTCTGTCCGTACGGAATCCTTGAACTGAGGCAGGCTGCCGAATCTTTTTTCCAGGTTTCAAGTCCAAGTTCCTTTGAAAGAAGTCTGATATCCTGTTTTGAAAGATGCGCATCATTAAGCGGAGAAGCGACTTGCAGTTCGTCCAATGCTTTTCTTCCAGGCCTGTAATCCTTCTGGTCATCCACATTGCTGCCTTCAATTACGGTTCCAAGATTCTGTTCATTTGCCGTCGAAATAAAGTTTTGAAAAATCGTCTTCTTGCAAAAATAGCAGCGGTTTACAGGATTGTCCTTGAACTCAGGAATCGAAAATTCATCAATTTTAAGGTTGATGTGATTGATTTTTCGGCTGATGCAAAAATTCTTTGCGAAATTAAGGTCAGTTTCAGTTACCGAGCAAAGATTTGCCGTGAGCGCCGTGCAGTTTTGTCCTAAAACTTCGTGGGCGACGCAGAGCAAAAATGTCGAATCAACTCCGCCTGAAAAGGCAACCGCGCATTTTCCGTACGACTTTAATGCCGATTTGAGGTTTTCGAATTTTTCATGCAGTTCGTCCATTTTTTTCCTTGCAAAGACTTAAAAAAAAGCCCGGTGAAAAATAATCTCACCGAGCCTTAAGCATACTAAATCAAAATTTTAATGTCAAACTTTGAACTGATCGATCTGAGCACCAATCTTAGTAATTGAGCCTTCAACCTTTTCTGAAATAACCTTGAGCTCAACTCCAGTTTCATTGATACGTTTTGCTCCAATTTCCATTTCTTCCATTCCGGATTTCATCATCTTTGTTGCATCATTCAAAGCCTGAATTTCCTTAAGAATTTCTCTGTTGCTTATCTGCATTTCACTAGAAGCATTTCGTACCTGAACTGTTGCATCGTTCATGTTGTGCAAGGCTTCACTGATTTGTTTTGAACCTTCGTTCTGTTCTTCCATTGCCGATTTAATCTGCATTACAAGGATTTCTGTTTCAGATATCTTGTCGGAAACTGACTTGAAGGCTTCACTTGATTCAACCGATACCGAAACTACGCTGTTGATTGCTTCTCCGATATTGTTGAGCTGCTCACCGATTGTCTTAGACTGTTCAGCAGAAGTTTCACTGAGTTTTCGAATTTCATCAGCAACAACGCTGAATCCTTTTCCTGCATCTCCTGCGTGAGCAGCTTCGATTGCGGCGTTCATAGCCAAAAGGTTTGTCTGTTCTGCAATCTGGCTGATGGCAGCATTTGCTTCCTGAAGCATGGCTGACTGAACCTTAATCTGCTGGATTCGGTTATTAACGTCTTCCTGTTTTGTAAATCCGTTGTGTGCAGTTTTAGCAAGGCCTTCGAAAGAACCTGCCATCTTATCAACACTTGAGTTTACAGATGAAATATTTCCGATCATTTCTTCTACGGCTGCACTGGCCTGTGTTACATCAGCTGACTGAGAAGTTACCATTGACTCGAATGAGTTCATGCTGAAAGCAATCTGGTTTACGGCATTTACAGTTTTCTGAACGCTTTCACCCTGAGTCAATATCTGGTTGTGCATACTATTGATGTTTGATGTAATTTCTGTGATTGATGAGGCCGTATCAACTGCAGCTGTCTGCATGTGCTCACCTACTGTTGAAAGTTCATTTTTCGAATCTTTAACGTCAGAAATGATAGCCTGAAGTTTTTCCGTAAATTTATTGAATCCCAAAACAACTTGTCCAACTTCATTTGTCGATTTGATTTCGATTCGTTGGGTAAGGTCTGCGTTTCCAGAAGCAATACCGGTGATTGTCTTTTCGACTGTTTTAAGAGGTTTGATAGAGAAGTAAAGCAGCAATCCTCCGCAAAGAATTGTTATTACAACAACCAATGTTCCGAATCCCATCATTAGTCTTCGTATTTTGAGGATGATGTTGTAAATCTGATCCTGTGGAATAGAAAAGGCGAGACCCCATGGGGTTCCTGCAACTCCGTGATATGAAAAATAATCTTTTCCGCCATTAAGACCTTTCATCCAGGCATGTCCTGTTTCTCCTGCAGCAATATGTGTTGCAAGATCAGCCATCTGTTCAAAGCCTTCCGAAAGTCCTGTGATGAAGTTTTTCTGCATTACGAATTCTTCATTAGGATGTGAAAGAACAAGTCCGGTTGAAGCAAGAAGAATCGCATATCCGCCTTTTCCGATTTTTACTGATTTAATTTCAGCAGTAAAGTGATCAAGGTTGATAACACCGGCAAGCATTGCAAAGTTCTTTCCGTTTCTCTTGATGGCTCTTGTTATATGAACTACAGGTCGACCGGTTGTTTTTGAAATTACCGGATCATCAACGTAGAAGTCTTTTCCTTCGTTCATGATGGCATTGAAATAACTTCGTGTTTCAATATGGGTTCTAGAACCTATGTCGTTGTAAGAATATCCGTCAGGTCCTGCAAGCATGATGTAGTCAAAGTCTTCGGGTCGGGACTCTTCGTGAGCTACAAGCCAGTTTGCGATTTCCTTGAGGGATCCGGTTTTCATTATATCTGCATTGATATAAAAACTTAATTCGTTTGAATATCCTTGCACATCGTTTTCGATTGCAAGTGCATATCCTTTTACGATTTCTGCGTATTTTGCATCTGCGTCTTGCATTAAATTAAGTCGGGAAGAGCGTGCTACAACTACAGTCTGAAAGAAATTAAAGACAGCTATTGTTCCTCCTATAGATAATAAGAGCAATAAAAGCATACTGCTTTTTCGTTGTTTATTTTTCATATCTACTCCTTATGATAGAAAAATTTTACATCAAAAATCTCTATAATACAAATAAATAAAAACAATGCATTGATTTTTTACATATTATTGGAGGAGAAAACTAATCAGTATTTTTTGGAAATTTCTGCCAGTTCAGCCTTGAGTTTTTCAATCAGCTGTGGTGGATTCAGGACCTTTACGGACTTTCCGAAGTGCAGAATCCAGTTCAAGAGTTCTGTAAACTGATTCGACTCGAACGAAAGGTAGATGGTTCCGTCCTCGTTTTCCTTGATCTGCTGGGTTTCGTGCCAGGTCCTTTCTGCGATGTAGGTGCCGATTTCCCTGTTGAACAGAAGCTCGACTTTTACAGGCTTATCATCGGTGTTCCATACACCGAACGACGGATCGAAATAGTTTTCTGGCTTGAAGCCTGCCTGGATTTTGAAAGACGTTTTTTCTATGCTGATGTCCTTGATTCTGGCAAGAGAGAAGGTTCTTACTTCCTGATATTTATGATCGAAGGCCAGCATGTACCAGTTTCCTTTCTGACAAAGCACGTGGTAGGCATCGCAGGTGTGCTCGCTGTAGTCAGTTCGTTTTATCGAGCGGTACAAAAAGTTGATGGTATGTTTTGTCCTCATTGAAGAGAAGACCTTCGTAAAAATTTCTTCATCAATCTGCGGAAGCGGATCCCCGATAAACGAAATGTCGTTCCCCAAAAAACTCGTGTTTACGGAAACGTCATTCGGAAGCATTTCGGTGATTTTTGAAAAGACGTTTTTCATCGAAGTTTCAAGCGGCGTATTTTTATATTGTGTCAAAAGCGGCTGGATGACCGAAAGCGAAAAAAGCTCAGATTCGCTGAGCATCACACTCTGCACGAAAAAAGTTTCGTCCGTGTAATAGTAGCCGCGCTTGTCGTAATCGTATTCAAGCGGTGCATTGTAGCGGTCACGCAGGAATTCAAGGTCGCGCATGATGGTTGCCCTTGAAACCTCAAATTCTTTTTGCATTGCAGGCACGTTCGGATAGTTGCCCGAACGAATCATTTTATCAATTTCGATAAGCCTTAACTGCTTAACCTTTTCTTCTCTGGATTTGGAAAAATTGTTCATGAATAAATTTTACCACGATTTGGGCTAATAAGCCAATTTTGAATAAACAATTTGCTTTTATCAAAATCCTCACATATACTAATCTAAATACTTTTCA
>JAILRX010000026.1 GCA_024697985.1 Treponemataceae bacterium
GCTATGCCGGACAACATCAGACAGGCTTTTGCTGCAAAGGCAATTCCTGGCCTTTCCAAAATCCCGATTATTGGACCGATGATTTTTAACCAGAGCATCTACGTTTACATTTCGCTGATTCTGGCTGTCCTGCTTTACTGCTACTATAAATACACGCGCTGGGGACTCAACGTTCGGGCCGTCGGTGAAAATCCGGCTTCAGCTGATGCGAGCGGAATCAACGTAAATCTTTATAAATACGTTCACGTAATTGTGGGCGGCTTTTTGTGCGGTCTCGGAGGAGCCTATCTTTCGCTTGCCTTCGTTCCGCAGTGGCAGGAAAACATTACTGCAGGTGCCGGTTGGATTGCCGTTGCCTTCGTTATTTTCTGTACATGGAATCCACTCAAGGCCATACTCTTTTCGTGGGCCTTCGGTGCGCTCAGCGGACTTGCGATGAAATGTCAGAGCGTGACTTTCTTTGGAAAAATCATTCCTGGACAGATTTTGGACATGGTTCCTTATCTTGCGACCATCATTGTACTCATTTTCATGGGACTCAGATTTAAGCCTGAAAATCAGCCGCCGGCTTCTCTTGGAAACGGTTATTTCCGCGAGGATCGATAAGGATGAATAAAATAATCCCGGTTGTCAATTGTTCGGATGTGTTATAAAATTTTGATATGACTAAAGACAGTGCAAAATCATTTTTCAAGAGAGTTTTTAAGGAATCAGACAATGATCCGGCAAGCGCAAAGATTTTTTCGCGCGAAGAAAAAAGAACAAACCGCCGCCTCACAAAAATGATTGGATGCGTTTGTCTTTTGGGTCCCATCCTCATGCTTTTTAAATTGATTAGCGAAAGTCTGCATGCGAATGATACAAATATTCCGAATGTCTTTCAAAACATGGAATATGCCTCGCTTGGGATTTACAGCATTCTGACGCTGGTTCTTTATCTTGTCATTTTTAGCCTTACTATTTTTACCAAAAATCTTTCGTCCAAATATTGGATGAAATACCTTTACGTTGTGGTTTTCACGATTGATATTTTTGCACTGACTTTTTGTCAGGGTGTTGACGTTAAATTGGGATATCTGGTAATTCCACTGATTGCCTGCCTCTATTTTGACGTGCGTTTCATGTTGATAACGAACGTGATTGCCTATTTTACGATGGTCTTTTCGATTATCATAAGAGCGAAGACAGGAAACGTCCCGAACTACATTCTCAGTCCGGAAGGAATTCCGCAGGGGATAATTTCAAACATCACGACGGCTGACCAATGGTGCTTTTACAGCATTATCTGTATGACGATTGAATTTTTCGTTTTCATCATGATTCAGATGCTGTTGATAAAAAAAGCTTCCAGAATCGTTCAGGCAAATTCTACACGTGCTAAAAACATCAAGGAACTTCAGATTGGATTGATTAAGGGAATGGCTGCGATGGTTGATTTCAAGGAATCATCGACAGGCTATCACCTGCAGAGAGTTGCTGCCTATGCTCAGGTTATCTGCGAGGAACTTAGAATCCAGTATGAAAAATATAAAAATTGCCTTTCGGACGAAGACATCTTGCTGATTTCGGAAGCAGCCAAACTTCACGATATCGGAAAAATTGCAGTTCCTGATACAATTTTGACTAAAAAACAGGTTTTGACTTCGCAGGAATTCAACATCATCAAGCAGCATCCGCTTGCAGGATATCAGATTATCGAAAGGTATCTTGAAAAGTACTACACGGATAAAAAATTCATTTTGTATGCGAAGGAAATTGCCCGATCACATCATGAATGGTGGAACGGAAACGGATATCCATACGGCCTGAAGGGAAGTGACATTCCGCTTTGCGCGCGAATTACGAGCGTGGCTGACGTTTTGGACAGTCTTTTGTCAGAACGTCCTTATAAAAAGGCCTTTGATATTGATAGGGCTTACGATATCATGAAAAATCAGTCGGGCAAGCAGTTTGACCCGGAAATTATTTTGATTCTTGATAATATAAAAGATAAAGTGCAGACAATCGCACATGATGAAGAAAAATATGTCATCGAGGATATTACTGAAATCCTGAATGAAACACAGGACATGCCGAACCTGTAAAGATCCGGCATACCGAAAGCGCCGCGCGGGTAAACAGATACTCGCGCGTTTTTTTTGCGCCGTCGAATTTACGCCGGGCTAGCAGTTTATCGCCGGGCGGACGAATTTACGCCGGGCTTGCTATTATCTGCCGGGCTAGCTATTATCTGCCGGGCCGTCGAATTTCCGCCGGGCTAGCGCTCCAGCTTTCTGTACATAGTTTTATGAGGACGGTCGCAGTCTTCACCAAGTTCCTTCTTTTTCCACTCAGTGTAATCACTCCAGTTGCCTTCAAAAAATCTTACGACAGAATTGTTTTCAAACGCCAGAATGTGCGTACAGATTCGGTCCAGGAACCATCGGTCGTGGCTTACGACCAGAACGCATCCGGCAAAGTCTTCGATAGCATCTTCGAGTGCTCGGATTGTTTCTACATCAAGGTCGTTTGTAGGTTCGTCCAAAAGCAGAACGTTGGCAGCCTGCTTGAGCATCATTCCGAGGTTAAGACGGTTTCGTTCACCACCTGAAAGTACTCCGACTTTTTTCTGCTGATCGGCTCCACTGAAGTTGAACCAAGAACAGTATGCACGTGAATTTACTTCGCGGATTGAGCCGTTTACAGGGCGGCCTTTTTCGTCCACGGCGCCTAGCTTGATGATGTCCAATCCGTCAGAAAGCTGTTCCCAGACAGTTTTGTTCGGATCGAGCAGAGACCTCATCTGGTCAACGTAGGTAAGCTTAACTGTGGAACCGACTTTGAGTGAGCCTGAATCTGGTTTTTCATCACCCTG
>JAILRX010000058.1 GCA_024697985.1 Treponemataceae bacterium
AAAAGAATTTACAATTTTGCAAGTGTAATTTGATTTAAGCTATGATATGATTTTATTAGTAAAAAATAAAGGAGTGCTGTTATGGCAAATTTTTTGGACAAAATCGATGAAAAAGCCGCTGCGAAAGGTGTTTTCGTAAAATTCTTGTGGCAGTTTTTCAAATTCATCATTGTAAGTTGTATGGCAATGATCATTCAGTTGATTCTTGTAAACGTTCTTTACAAGGCTATGAAAGATTGGACACCTGATCTTCCAGGCTGGCTTGCAAAGATTTTCAATGAAACAACAATGGGTGAAGGACATTCTAACTGGGGTTACGTTCTTCCATTCCTTCTTTCTAACTTGATAGCAAATATTTATGGCTATATTCAGAATAAGATTACAACATTTAAATCAGATTCACCATGGTGGTGTATGGCGATTTATATTGTACTTCTTGTTGCATTAATCCTTTTTAGTACTTGGTTGCAAGGTCTTGTAAACAATGCGTGTGCAAAAGTAGACGCACTTGTTAAATACGGTCCGACATTGGCGGGTGCAACAGCAGGTGTTCTCCAGTTTGCTGTATTGTTCCCTGTTGAAAAATTCGTTCTCCTCCGAGAAAGAAAAACTGAAAGCGACGGAAAACTCGAAATCTAATTTTTAGTTTAATAGCCGCGAGGTGCAGGACTTTATTTCCCTAGAGTCCTGCACCTTTTTTTTTGCTTTGGATTTTGATATAATGGGCAAAAATCAATTGATTCAGGGGCATTTATGAAGAAAATCAGCGTTGAAGAATTTTGGAAAAACTATTTGAAGTCTGCCGGAAAAGATCAGTCAACTGGATATACGAGCGAACTTTCCTTTGGTGATGATGATGAAAGTTCATCCTTGAACATTCTGGAGATACTTTCTGGAAAACGAACTGCTTTTTCTTCTTCGTACTATGCTTTTGAAATCGACAGGGAACCTCTTCCTAAAAAGGGTAACCTCTACATTTTGACTGACTGGCTTGATAATCCTTATGCCGTTCTTGAAACCAAGGATGTGACGACTCTTCCTTTCAATATGGTTCCGTGGAGCCTTGCACAAAAGGAAAACGAAGCAGAATCACTTGATGAATGGAAAGATGTCAAAGCCGAGTTTTTTGAATATGATGCTGAAGTGATGGGATATAATTTTTCACCTGAAATGCCTGTCGTTTTTGAAGAATTTACCGTCATTTACCGAAATCCTGAAGCCTGCGGACTTTAATATTTCCTGATACAATCCATGCCGAAAACAGGACACGCGGATTTACCGCTTCATTCGGGCACTGTCCCTCGTTGGCTTGCCGACAGAATGATGATTCTTGGAACTCAAATAACAGAAAGCCTGATAATAAATTTTGGCCGCGATGAATTTTTGCGCCGTCTCAGTGACCCGCTCTGGTTTCAGTCGTTCGGGGCAGTCCTCGGAATGGACTGGCACTCGTCCGGCATCACGACCAGCGTGATGTATGCCCTGAAGCGCGGCCTCAATCCACGCGCCCACGAGCTTGGTCTCGTCGTATGCGGCGGGCGGGGCAAATATTCGCGCCGTACCCCAGACGAGCTTTTGTACCTGGCCGACAAAACCGGTCTTGAAGGGGACGAACTTGTAAGGTCGAGCCGTTTGTGTGCCAAAGTTGACAATACGGCGCTGCAGGATGGTTTCCAGCTTTATCAGCACAATTTCGTTTTGAGCATCGACGGTTCCTGGGCCGTAGTCCAGCAGGGCATGAACGTGCAGGAGAAGGCCGCCCGCCGCTACCATTGGTGCTCGCTCGACATGGCAGCCGGACGCAACGCACTAGGCGCGCGCGACGTTGCAGGCGGACTGAAAACGGCCGCCGGACGCGACGTGCCCATCTCTCCGTACCTGGACAGCCCGCACTCGGGAGTCACCGGAGAAAATCAGGGCGAAATTTTGAATCTCGCCCATCAGGACGCATCAAAAACTCGAAGCACAATCCTTGAAATCTCAAAGGAAAATCCAGAGCGCATCATAAACGAATTTAGAAAAATGACTGATTTATCTTACAGGCACCTTGTAATGCCTTCCCACGAAGAAGTTCGCTCCGAGGACGTCAATTTGAAGCGGCTCGGCGCCCTTCTTGCAACAAGCTATGAGGCTCAGAATACTGATTTTGAAAGTCTTTTGCTTACAAAGCAGCTTGGTCCAAGGACCTTGCAATCTTTGACTCTCGTAAGCGAAGTGATTTACGGTACGCCGAGCCGATTTACAGATCCGGCCCGATTCAGTTTTGCGCACGGAGGAAAGGACGGCCATCCGTTTCCGGTTCCTCTCAAGGTTTACGACAAGACAATTGAGGTCATGGGCGAGTGCATCGAGCGTTCTAAAATGGGCTATGACGATAAAAGTGAGTGCCTAAGGCGCCTTCATTCAACGGCCTTGCAGATTGAAAAGAACTGCCAGCCTATGGCCGATTTCGATGCGGCTATCGAGCGCGAAAGAGCTCACAGCAAGGAGTGGGGTGGCCGAACGGTCAAGGATTAGTTTTTCCAATTACAATTTGCTGCCACTCTTTTGGTTCTTCGACTTCGAACTTCATTTTTTTGCCGCTTACCGGATGGATGAATTCCAACGTGCGGGCATGAAGTGCAAGACGTCCGAAAGGATCTGTTTTTGCGCCGTAGTTTTTGTCGCCTGCAAGAGGGTAGCCGACTGATGAAAGATGGGCACGAATCTGGTTTTTGCGGCCGGTTTCCAAATCAAGCTGAAAGAGCGTATATTTTTTTCCTTTTTCAAGAATTTTGTAGTGGGTTACGGCGCTTACGGTTTTGTTGTGGTCCGATTCAGTGTTTTTGCCGCGGTTTTTTGAAACGTAGCCTGAGTGATTTTTGGAATTGAGCGAAATAGGTCTGTCGATGGTGCCGGACTCGGCGAGCGCGTAAGTATTTTGTTGGGTGTGAGCATTTTGTTGCGCGTAAGTATTTTGTGCGCGTGGGTTTTCGGCCACCGCGATATAGGTGCGCTCTGTTACGGCTTTCTGCCAGTTGTCCATCAGCTTTTTTTGGGTGCGCTCATCCAATGCGAACATCATCACTCCGCTTGTGTCGCGGTCAAGCCTGTGAACGGCAAAAGGACGATGAAATTTTTTCCAGGTGCCGTTTTTTCGCATCCGTATTTCAAGCAAGTCAGCAAGGCTTTTTCCAGAAAAGCCCGGATATGGAACCGAAAGCAGTCCTGAAGCCTTGTTTACGACGACTATATTTTCGTCTTCATATAAAACTTCAAAATTCATTATCAGTATATTTTAAATTTATTTACTTCAGTTTCAAGTGCCGTGACTTTTTCGTGGTTCTGCTTTGTCAGAGTGTTGATTTTCTCAGATGATTCTGTAATCAGTCTTGCACCGATGGACATTTCACCCATGCTTGTCGTAAGTTCTGATGTGATGTCGCTGAGCTTTTTCATGGCAGAATCTACATCCTTGCTGGCATTGTAAATATCGGTCGAGCCTTCCTTTACATCAACTGTAACTTTATTGATCTGGTTGATGGCCACAAGAACTTCTTTACAGCTTGCTTCGTGCTCATAGATTACGTTCTGGACATTTTTACTGAGGTTCTGAACGTTTTCAGAAAGCTCATAAATCTGATTGAAGTTTCCTTCGACCTGTTTTGAAGAATTGACGAGCGAAAGAATTTCTTTGGTA
>JAILRX010000120.1 GCA_024697985.1 Treponemataceae bacterium
GTACCAGATTTTTTCTGTGGGCTTTCCTTTTTCAAAAAAGAGGACTACGGTTTTTACTCCGGCTCCTGTGAAGACTCCGCTTGGACAGTCGAGGATTGTATGAAGGTTGCAGTTTTCCAGAAGCTCGCGGCGAAGGGCTATACTTGCGTTATCTGTATTGCTGAGGAAGGTGTTTTTGATTACCACACCTGCCCGGCCGCCTGCCTTAAGCATTTTGATAAAGTGCTCCATAAAAAGGTAGGCTGTTTCTCCGGTTTTAATGGGGAAGTTCTGCTGGATTTCGGAACGTTCCTTTCCGCCAAAGGGAGGATTTGCCAGAATTATATTCTTGCGGTCGCGCTGCTGAATTGTACTCAGGTCTTCGGCAAGGGTATTTGTGTGCATGATGTTCGGCGCTTCAACACCGTGGAAAATCATGTTCATGATTCCGATGATGTAGGCAAGGCCCTTCTTTTCTTTGCCGTAGAAGGTCTGCTTTTGAAGAATCTGTTTTTCTTCTACGGTCTTTGCTTTTTCGTTTAAATAGTTGAAGGCTTCGCAAAGGAAGCCGGCACTTCCGCAGGCTCCGTCGTAAATTGTGTCGCCGATTTTTGGTTCTACTACGCGGACAATTGTACGGATGAGAGGACGAGGTGTGTAATATTCTCCACCATTGCGGCCGGCATTTCCCATCTTGTGAATTTTGCTTTCGTAGAGATGGCTCATTTCGTGTTTATCGGTTGTAGTCTGGAAGTGAAGATCATCTGCGTAGTTTAATATTTCGCGCATATTATAGCCGGAAACAATCTTGTTTTTGAGTTCGCTAAAGATTTCGCCTATTTTATACTCAAGGGTATCTGGTGTTGTAGCGGTTGCCTTAAAATTTTTTAGATATGGAAAAAGCTTGAGATTTACAAAGTCTGAAAGGTCATCGCCTGTCAGGGCATTTTTATGGTCTATTTCGCCCTTTTCATTTTTCGGGCAGGCCCAGGAGTTCCAGCGGAATTCTTCTTTTATGATTCTTTTGTATTCCTTGCCCTGAAGCTCCATTTCGTCACTGCGTTCGTCTTCAAGGTCATCAAGGTATTTTAGGAAAAGTATCCAACTGGTCTGTTCTACATAATCAAGTTCATTGGAACAACCTGCCTCCTTCCATAAAATGTCATCTATATTTTTAAATATCTGTTCGTAATTCATGTTATATTTCCTCATTATATTATATCTATTATTATACATAGAATCCCAAAATTTTACACTTGTAATCATTCCTTTCTGATAATCCCGTGCTATACTCATGAACGAGGAGAAAAATATGTCAAAACAAAACAAGGCTTCACTCACCCTAAATATTTTGATATTTGTTTTCACGCTCTTCGCCATGGTCACAATGATGACAGGCTATGAATTCATGAGCGGGAAAAAAGTTCTTTCTTCCACTAGTTATGCAGCATTCAAATATTTTACGGTTGATTCAAACGTGTTCGCAGGAATCGTTTCATTGATTTATGCGATTTTTCTGATTCTACTTGAAAAAGGCAAGATAAAACAAATCCCACAAGTCTTAACTCTTTTAAATCTTGCATCCACTGCAGGAGTTACCCTCACAATGATGGTAACCATCTTTTTTCTGGCCCCTCAAAGCCGCTTCGGTTTTCTGCCGCTTTTCTTGAACTCAAATCTTTTCATGCACCTGGTAACGCCGCTTCTATGCATCATCAATTTCATCCTTTTTGAACAGGGAAAAATCAGTTTTGCAAAAACCACGCTCGGCACGCTTCCGATGATTTTATATGCGCTTTACTACATCCCGAACATCCTGCTTCACCTTGAAGACGGAAAACCGACGCTCGAATACGACTGGTACGGCTTCATGATGGGAAACGCAAAAGCAGCCTTAATCGTAGTTCCTCTCGTCCTGCTGATTACCTGGGCATTTGCACTTGCACTTTGGGGACTCAATAAAAAGGCTGTAAAAGAAAGAATATAATAAAAAATTTTTTACAATATTCTAATTTGATGTATAATTAATCAATGAAATTTCTGATTTATTCAATGATTGCTGTCGGTATAGTAGTCATGGTGACAAACATAATCCGCTACATTCGATTTATGTTGAGCATGAATGACGTGCTCAACACAAGCCGTCATCATGATAAAATCTGGAAGCAGATAGGTTTACTTCTTCTCATTTTCTTCCTCTTCGGATATATCGTGATCGCTATTTTCAGCAAACCAGACATAATGATGGCAAGCGTACTTTTCGGCGGAAGTTTTTTCGTAATGATAGTCCTCACCCTCATGTTCCATCTGATTGCTTCCTTAAAAGAAAACTGTCTTGATGTAGCTGAAGTTTTGATTTCAATCATTGAAAACCGTGACCCTAACCTGAACGGTCACAGCCGAAACGTTCAGAAAATTACCATGCTATTTTATAAGTATCTTCCAAATAGTATTCAAAAACAGATAAATCCGATAAGTCTTGAATACGCAGCCTTGATGCACGACGTTGGAAAACTTGGTATTCCAGAAGAAGTCCTGAACAAGCCTGCCAAGCTCAACGATGAAGAATGGGCCATCATGAAGCAGCACCCAAAAATTGGTGTTAAGTTTCTCGAGCCGCTCCACAACTTCAAGGACATCATGCCGTGGATTGAATATCACCATGAAAGAATCGACGGAAAGGGATATTATTCAATTCCAGAAGACCAGATTCCTCTTGCCGCAAAAATCATCGCCATTGCCGATACCTATTCTGCCATCACGATGAAACGTGTCTACAAAGATCCTAAAACTCACGAAACAGCCTTAGAGATTATTTCACAGGTTGCGGGAACCCAGCTTGATAAAGATCTGGTTAAAATCTTTTTGACAATTCCACAAAAAGAGCTTGCAGAATGTGTTCCACCTAACCTGGAAACTTGGATCAAACCGGAAATCAGCACACAAAAGACAGAATCCAAATAAAAAAGTTTGCTTGACTGAATTTATCATAAAATGTTAAGGTATGCCCGACAAGGAGAAAAAATGAAACTCCAATCGATTATCTTAATGATTTTTAATTTTGCCGGCAGTCTTTCCGTACTTTTATTCGGAATGAAATTTTTAAGTGACGGTATTCAGAAATCTGCCGGTGAACGTCTTCAAAAAACTCTTTCGTTCATGACCAAAAATCGCTTCCTGGGTCTTTTCACAGGATGCTTTCTTACCATGTTGATTCAGTCTTCTGGAGCAACCACTGTAATGGTTGTTTCTTTCGTTAATGCCGGTCTTGTCACACTTGAACAGTCAATTGCCGTAATCTTCGGTGCAAACATCGGTACAACTATTACTGCTTGGATTGTTGCCCTTTTCGGATTCAACTTCAAAATTTCAACAATCGCAATTCCGATCTTTGCTCTCGGTTACATTCTTTCAATCTGGAAAAAATTAAAAAAAGAAGGCTTAGGTCAATCCATCATGGGTTTCTCCCTGATGTTCATTGCTTTGGGCTGGCTTTCCGATGCTGTTTCTCTTAATGCCGGAAACATGGGATTTCTCGCAACAATCCAAAAATTCGGCTTCTGGAGTTACGTAATTGCAGTATTTATCGGTATTCTAATAACAGCACTCCTTCACTCTTCATCTGCTGTTACCGCCATCGTAATCACAATGGCTTACAACAACATACTTACATGGAACTTTTCTGCGGCCCTCGTAATCGGAAGTAACATCGGTTCAACAATCGATTCAATTATGGCAGCCTTCGGTTCCAAGACGAACGCTCAGCGGGCTTCCCTCGTACACGTTCTTTTCAACACGGCTACCGCTCTTCTTGCATTGATTTTCCTTCCGTACCTTACAAAACTTGTTGATTTGATTGTTCCTGGAAAACCTGAAGATTCAATTACATA
Source organism: Treponemataceae bacterium (assembly GCA_024697985.1). GTDB lineage: Bacteria > Spirochaetota > Spirochaetia > Treponematales > Treponemataceae > RGIG9060. The sequence continues at coordinate 3,870 of JAILRX010000120.1, forward strand.
TCACATCGCTATGCTTCATACAGTCTTCAACATTATCGGTACAATTCTTTTCTTGCCTTTCACTAAACATATCGCAATTTTTGTCAAAAAAATCATCAAAGAAAAGAAAGAAGATATTCCGGACAAATATTCTTTCCCATTCCCGGAACATGCCGCTCACGAATCGGCAACAATTCCAATCGTGGCTGCAAAAACTGAAATTCAGCACATGGCTGATATGACAGTCGAAATGTTCGACAGTGTTCAGACAGGACTTTCGGATACGCCAAAATTCGTAGAAAAACATTACGAAAAACTGATAAAGCAGGAAGCATATCTTGACCAGATGCAGGAACAGCTCACATCTTATCTTCTTAAATGTCAGCACCTGACAATCAGTGACGGCCAGCTCGAATCAATCAACACGATGATTGCCATCACTTCGGAACTTGAAGAACTTTCTGACCAGTGCCTTGCCTTAGGTTTTTACCTTGCACGAATGGTCGAAAAAAACCTTTCGATTCCACAGGAAGACAAGGAACTTTTGTTCCCATATATCGAGCTTGTACGCCAGCTTCTGTATTTCGTTTACCGCCACATCGGCAGCACGCTTACAAAAGACCAACACGAATTTGCGCACAGCATCGAAGACCAGATCGACGACGAACGAAACAAGCTTAAAAAATGCGCCCGAACCCGACTCGAATCCGGATGCAACGTTAAGGCCGAACTTCTGTACATCGACATCGTTCGAAAAATCGAAAAAATGGGTGACAACTGTTTCGCAATTGCAGGCCGTCTGACATCTCAGCCTTCAAAAGTTTCTAAATAATCACTTTTGTGATAGAATGAATCCATGAGAATCGTAAACCTTGTTGAAAATGAACCGGGGGCTTCCGGATGTGAAGCCGCTCATGGACTTTCTTTTTATATCGAGACAAAAAAACATAAAATTCTTTTTGACACGAGCCCGAGCGATTTGCTTTTGAAAAATGCCGAAAAACTCAAGATTGACCTTACAAAAGTTGATACGGTTTTTCTGAGCCACGGCCATTACGACCATTCTGGTGGAATTCTGCCATTCGTAAAAATCAATCCTGATGCAAAAATCTATATGCAGAAAAATGCAGTCCGCGAATATTATGCTTTTGACGGTGAAGATTTGGGCTACCGCTACATCGGAATCGATAAAAAAATTCTGGAATTGCCTCAGGTAGTTTTTCTTGAAGGTGATGTAAAAATTGATGACGAACTGCAAATTTTCTGTGTTGATAACAGAATCCGACCTTTTCCTTCGACAAACAGACGCCTCAAGCTTTTTAC
>JAILRX010000130.1 GCA_024697985.1 Treponemataceae bacterium
ATTTAGTTTATTATGCCTGGTGGCCATAGTGGAGAGGAAATACCCGTTCCCATACCGAACACGGAAGTCAAGCTCTCTTACGCCGATGATACTGCAGTGATGTGGGAAAGTAGGAAGCTGCCAGGCTTTTTTTTGTTTAAAGCTGCAGCCTGCTTTTCAGGATGCGGCTTTAAACATTTAATGAGACTGGCGGCATATACTTTGCCAGCGCGAGTTTTAATGTAGATTTCGACCTGAATGAAGATATCAGAAAACTCGAGAAGTGAGCGCAGGAGCGCGAACGACAAAGTACGAAGCTGCCAGGCTTTTTTTTTGCCCTGAGGCCTGCACAGCAGGACGCGGACTTGAAATTAGGTCTTTAATTTTTTAAGATAAATCATGATTATTGTCAGTGCATGCCTTATGGGCGAAAATTGTAAATATAACGGCGGAAATAATTTTAGCGAAAAACTCTCTCAATATCTAAAAGAGAAAAAATATCTTTGTGTATGTCCAGAAGTTGAAGGCGGTCTTCCTGTACCAAGAAATCCAGTCGAAATTAAATCTGGTACCGTTATTGATAAATTTGGAAATGATTATACCCAAAATTTTCAGTCTGGTGCAGAAAATTGTCTTAAAAAAATCGATGATTATCTAAAGAAAAATCCTGATGAAAAAATTGAATGTGCCATATTGCAGGCTAGAAGTCCCAGCTGCGGAAAGGGCAAAATATATGACGGATCATTTACAAAAACTCTTATCGATGGAAATGGTATTTTTGTTCAGAAGCTGTTGGATCGTGGTATTAAGTGTCTGACTCTTGATGAACTTCTGCCTTAAAAAATAAGCGAGTGAGAAGGCCACGCGTGAGTGAGCGTGATAGGCGACGACGCCGCATGAAAAATAGTATGTAAAGAAAATGGTCAGGCGGGACTGCCTTAAATTGAAAACTTGAAAAGGACAAAAAAAAGAGCCGGCTAAAGGAGGAGAAAAGACCGACTCTTTTGTATTGCTGTATGATTAGAATATACAGATATTAAAAAGAAATGTCAACAGTTTTTTAGAAAATATTGCAAAATTTTGCAGATTTTGCAAAGATTGCATTTTGTTGAAAAGTTTGCGTTTGATTTATCTTTGATGCTTAAACATGTCAAAAAAAAGCGCGTCACAATTGATTGCAACGCGCCGAAATTTTAATTTTTATTAATTTTATTCCCAACCGAAAGTTGCAGGTGGTTTATTTGTAATGTCATAGTAGAGATTATCAACAAATCCAAGGGCCTTTATTTTTGCGACAATCTTATCCAATAGATCTTGTGGAAGATGTGCAAATCGCGCTGTCATGACGTCTTCTGAAACTACTGGTCTTAAGACGATAGAGCAGTGTGATGAATCTTTTGCATATGGAAGATGAATCGTCAGGTGCTGGAAAATCTTTGAATACCAGCCGCTTTCATGAAGGGCTGTAAGAACAATGTCATCAACTTCACGAGTCTGATCAAGTCTGTCTTTTGTACAGTTCTTGTCGAAGAGCGTGCATCCATCCGTTTTGTAGATGCAAAGAACGCTTCTGTTTACATCAGATACTGCATTTGTGATTGCTGAAGACATTTTTTCAAGATTGTCCCAGTCATAGTTGGAATTATCCTTGAGTGAGATAACTGCTGGAAATCGATAGGTTCTAAAATCACCCTGTACACCGACTGATTTTACAGGCAATGCGGATAGAATTGCACCGTCCTTGCCATAAAAATCTGAATAGTCAAACTCGGAAAGGGTTGTTTTGGCCCTTTCAAATTCTCTTTCTTCCTGGCTTGAAAGAACTTCATTCGTGCACAAAACGTTGATTGAAAGTCCAGGTCCTGGGAAAGGATGCCTCATGACCAGCTCATCTGAAAGTCCAAGTTTTTTACCGATAAGTCGAACTTCATCCTTGTAAAGATCTTTTAAAGGCTCGATAATTAAGCCTTTTGCAATCAGTTTCTGGATTCCATCAACTCGGTTGTGATGAGTCTTGATTGTATTTGAATTTTTAGTTCCACCGGATTCTATGATGTCTGGGTAAAGGGTTCCCTGTGCCAAAAGCCAGTCATCTTCCTTGAGGTTGAGTTTTGCAACTACTTCATTTCTGATTGTGATGAAGTTCTCTCCAACAGCCTTTCGTTTTTCCTGAGGGTCTTTGAGGTTTGCGATAGCATTCAGGAAAGATTTGCTGGCATCTTCTACTATAAAGTTGGAAAAACCATAAGATTTATATGTCTTTTCGATATTTGCGCTTTCATTTTTTCTCATGAAACCATTGTCGATATGGAGTCCAAGAACTCTGTCCTGACCGAGAGCCTTGTTCAACAGGGCAAATGCTACAGTTGAGTCTACACCACCTGAAAGGAAAAGAAGGACTTTTTTATCACGCGAATCAGTTTTGATGGAATCGAGGATGATGTCCAATACCTTGTCCTGACTCCAGTTTTTTTCCATTCCGCAGAATTCGGCAAAGTTCTGGAGGATTTTATTTCCGTTGATTGTGTCCTTTACTTCAACATGGCACTGAAGACCGAAACGTTTTTTGTCCAGGTTCTGGAGACCGGCGAAAGGGCAGTCTTTTGTAGACGCGATGACTTCAAAATCTTCCGGCTTTTTCAAGACACCGTCCTGATGGCTCATCCAAACCTGTTCTGATTTTCCAAGCTCGTTTAAAATAGGAGACTTTACATCAGTTTTTTCGAGGTGGGCGATTCCGAATTCACCGGTTTCTGCCTTTCCGATAACTCCACCATAATATTGAGAAACTACGTAATGACCGTAGCACAATCCTAAAATAGGAACGTTGAGTTCCATGATTTTTTCATTGAATTCAGGGATTTTTGCGTCATAAATTGATGCAGGTCCTCCTGAAAGAACAATTCCTTTTGCATCTTCAAGCAGTTTTTCATCAGTGCTTGGAAGGGCAATTTCTGAATAATATCCTAAAAGTCTGAATCTTTTTGCGATAAGGTGAGCATACTGGCTGCCAAAGTCCAGTACGACTATTCTGTCTCTCATTAATATCTCCTGTGAAGTATTCTAGCAAAGTTTGCTATTTTCGTCCATAAATCAGTTTTATGTAGTCCGGAACTGAATCCACCATTTTTTGCGGAACTTCCGGGTCGTTTGCTATTACGTTTTCAAATTCTTTTTTTGTTATGAAAACCAATGCCGTTGGAACTGTCGTCTTTGCCGTAAAGGAACGGTTCTGGTCGAGGATGCAGTCCAAATCGCCGAAAAATTCGCCTTTTCCGATGTGTCCCAGATAATTGTCCTTGTAGGTTTCAACCTGTCCTTCGATGATGTAATAAATCCCGTCTGTTTCGCTGTTTTCTTCATAGATGATTTCATCAGCTTTTAAGATGATTCGCTTGTTGTCTTCTGAAAGAAGCTTGCTTGGTACTGCAAAAAGCCATTGCTTGATGCTTTCCTTGATGGTGTAGTTGTTTGTCGTGCTCTTGTCCCAAAGGTAGAGTTCGCTTATCAGAAGTGAGTTGAAAAATTGCCTTACGAAAATTGACTGGGCTGCAAAAAAGTAAAGTACAAAAAAGATGTAGACTTCGAGAAGCATTATGATGACGTTGCTCAAGATTCCGTAAACGAGATTGTATCTTGCTATGTCCATGAAACTGTTCATCAAAAATGTGACGAGCCAGAAAGAGAGCGTGCTCATAAGTGCTGCTAAAAAACAGGAACCAAGTTTTGGCTTGGAACCGGAACCGAATTTATACATTATCGTTGAAAGTACCAATATGAAGGCAAATGGCAGTATGTTGAAGACTTTTCCCTTAATCCATGTGGTGATGAATTTTGGTAAATATGGAATGACAAAGTTGTTCAAGACGGACTGTTTTGAAAGAATTGTTCGGGCCGTTATGAAAATAAAAATCAAAAGGATGATTCCGACCAAAAGCAGAATTTCACCCAAGATCAGGATGACGTTTTCGGTCAAAGGACGGCGCTTGATGGTCTTGAGGTGAAAGATAGTGTTCATTCCGTTTTTTACAGAGAAGAAAAATCTTTGTCCCATCCAGAAAATCGAAATTACAAGGATAATCGTGATGAAACTTACTTTTCCTGGAGCCGTGATGCTTTCTGCTATGCTTACGATTTTTTCTGAATCAACGAAGATTGAAGGAAGATCAAAAAGCTTGAAAAGAATATCCGGAGTCATATGAAACAGCTGGATGATTATGATCAGGACGATGACCATGATAGGGATGAATGAAAAAAGGAATCCAAGTGAACAGGCTGAGGCGTAAGTCGGCAAGTTGTTTTTCATGAAAAATTTTGTCGTAAGATATAATACTTGCCCGATGTTTTTCAGAGTGAATTTTTTGAATTTAAATTCTGTGTTTTTCATTCCCAAATCCCACAAATCAAGTATATATTATTTTTAACACAATGTCATTACAATAGGAATGACAAAAGTTTTGAACTAGTTTATAATAAAAACTTACATAGAATAAGAAAAAAAATTAAAGGATTAAAAAATGGATCGATGTTTTGTAATGCTTAAACCTGGCGTTTTGAACAGGAGAATTGCCGGAGAAGTAATTTCACGGCTTGAAAAGAAAGGATTCAAGATCGTTGCTCTTAAAATGATGCAGATCTCTGACGAGCTTGCTTCAAATCACTATGCTGAGCACAAAGAAAAACCTTTTTTTAATGAGTTGAAGACTTACATTACAAGCGCACCAGTCGTAGCAATGGTTTTGCAGGCTGAAAACTGCGTACAGCTCGTAAGAAAATTTGTTGGAGCTACAAAAGTTGAAAATGCAGAGCCGGGAACAATTCGTGGCGACTATGCTCTTCATACAAATATCAATATTATTCACGCTTCTGATTCAAATGAAAGCGCTGAACGTGAAATCAATTTATTTTTCAAACCTGAAGAAATCATTGACTGGAAAGATGAATCTTCTGTCTGGTTTTAATAGGGTCTGAATAAAAAAATAGGGGTAAATATAATGGCAAAAACTGTCGGTGTTATTGGAGCTGGTGCCTGGGGTACCGCATTTGCTCATGCTCTAGCTAGAAACGGACATGACGTAGAAATATGGGCACGTGAAGATGAAGTTGTATCTTCCATCAATAATGACCATGAAAATAAAAAGTTTCTTCCGGGTTATCCGCTTGAAAAAACTCTTAAAGCTTCAACTGATATAAATCAGGTTGCTGGAAACAAGGAATTTTTGGTACTTGCAAGTCCTTCTCTTTATCTTGCAAAAACTGTAGAGCTTCTTCTTGATATCCCATCAATTAAAGACGGATCTACAACAATCGGTGTTCTTGCAAAGGGATTCATTCCTTCAGACAAGGGACCAAAATTGATTGTTGAGACTTTGGAAGAAGTTTTGCCGGAAGTCTATAAGGGATGTGTCGTTTATATTGCAGGTCCAAGCCATGCTGAGGAAGTTGCGATGGGCAAATTGACAGGACTTATTTCTGCCTGCCAGAATCCAAAAAATTCAATCAGATTCAGGGAACTTATCAAAGGACCTGGACTTATGGTTTATTCAAGCTTTGACGTTATCGGTGTACAGGTTTGTGCTGCTGCCAAAAACGTTGTTGCAGTTGTTTATGGATGTCTTGATGCCATCGCTGAAAATTCAGAGATTTTTGGTGACAATACTGAAAGTTTCCTTTTGGCCGCCGGATTGAACGAAATCCAGACACTTGGTTTTGCAATGGGAGCAACTCATGCAGAAACCTTCACATCAATTTCTGGAGTAGGTGACCTTGATGTAACCTGTCGAAGTAAGTACGGCCGAAACAGAAGATTCGGACACGACATAATCAAAACTGATATTCTGTCGAAATTTTCATCACTTGATGATTTGATTGCCAGAATTTCAGAAATCGGATATCTTCCAGAAGGTGCTGTAGCCTGCAAGTACATCCATGAAGTTGCAAAGGCTAAGAACCTCAAGCTTCCTATTTGTGATGCTCTTTACAGAACATTGAATCGGGAAGTACAGCCGGAAGATGTTTTGAAGGAGCTTTTGAAATAAACTATGCTTGAAAAAATCACCAATACTTTTTCTGATATTTTTAAGGCAATGAGCGGCAAATCTAAGATTTCTGAAAAGAATATCGAAGATGCCGTTGAGCAGATAAAAATCGCTTTGCTCGAGGCGGACGTAAACCTTCGTGTAGTACGCCGTTTCGTTAATTCAACGATTGAGGAAGCAAAGGGCGAGAAAGTTCTGCGCTCAGTAGATCCTGGACAGCAGTTCATCAAAATCGTTCATGACAAGCTTGTTGCTCTTTTGGGCGATGAAAAGAAGGACTTGCAGTTAAAAGGTCCTGATACGCTTTCAATCATTCTGTTTGTAGGTCTTCAGGGTGCCGGTAAAACGACTGCCGCTGCAAAACTTGCCAACAAACTTAAAAAAGACGGAAGACGTCCTTGTCTTGCTGCCTGTGACCTTGTAAGACCTGCTGCTGTCGAACAGCTTTGTGTTTTAGGAAACAGAATTGATGTTCCTGTCTATAAGGAAGATACGAAAGACGCCGTCAAGGTTGCTAAGAATGCCGTAAGCTTTGCTAAAAAGGGCGGCTACAACACGTTGATCGTGGATACAGCCGGACGACTCCAGATTGATGACGACATGATGGCTGAAATCGCAGCCGTTAAAAAGGCCTTGAATCCAGATGAAATGATCCTTGTTGCAGATTCAATGACCGGTCAGAGCGCCGTCGATGTTGCCAAGACTTTTGATGAGGCTCTTGGACTTACGGGCGTAATTTTGACCAAGTTCGATTCTGATGCTCGTGGTGGTGCTGCGATTTCTTTGAAGTCTGTTACAGGAAAGCCTATCCTTTACATCGGTACTGGTGAAAAAATCGAGGACCTTGAAGTTTTCCATCCTGATAGAATTGCAAGCCGAATTCTTGGTATGGGAGATGTCGTTTCCCTTGTTGAAAAGGCTCAGGAAACAATCGACCAGCAGGAAGCTGAAAAACTTGCTAAAAAAATGGCAAGCAACGAGTTTACCCTTCAGGATATGCTCGATCAGCTCCAGAGAGTCAAGAAAATGGGCTCAATGGAAAGTCTCATGCAGATGATTCCAGGTCTTTCTTCACAGATGGCAAATCAGGATATCGATACAAGCGAATTGAAGGCACAGGAAGCCATCATCCTTTCGATGACAAAAAAAGAAAGGGCAAATCACCTGATTATCGGACCAAGCCGAAGAAAGCGAATTGCCAAGGGTAGTGGAACCTGCGTTGCTGACGTAAACCGCCTCCTAAAGCAGTTTGAAAAAACAAGGCTTATGATGAAGAAAATGAGCCGAAACAAGGGCATGCAGCAGCAGATGATGCAGCAGATGGGCGGAAATATGTCCGGTTTTAATGGAATGTTTTAATTTTGGAGATAGATGATGAAAAAAATTATAAGCGGAAAAGTTCGAGAAGTTTATGATCTTGAAGACGGCCGAATGGTCATTGTTACGACAGACAGAATCAGTGCCTTTGACGTAATCCTCCCTACGATGATTACAGATAAGGGTAAGGTTTTGAATGCTCTTTCTAATTTTTGGTTTGATATGACAGGTGACATCGTAAAGAACCACATGATTTCAAGTGATTTGAAAGATATGCCTGCAGAATTCCAGAAGCCTGAATACGAAGGAAGAACAATTCTTGTTAAAAAACTCAAGATGATTCCTTATGAAGTAATCGTACGTGGCTACATGTTCGGTTCTATGTATGAAGCTTACAAAAAGGGAGAAGCTTTCCTTGGCCATAAGTTTGATAAAGAATATCAGCAGGCTGAAAAACTCGACTGCCCGATTGTAACTCCAAGTACAAAGGCTGCAGAAGGCCATGATATCAACGTCACTCTTGATTACATGAAAAAGGATTTGGGTGAAGAACTCGGTTCAAAAATCGAGAAGACGGCTCTTGCAATCTACAACAAATGCTATGAGCATGCCTATAAAAACGGAATCATCATTGCAGATACAAAATTTGAGTTCGGTCTGGATGAAAACGGCGAACTGGTTTTGGGAGACGAAGTTTTGACTCCTGATTCAAGCCGATTCTGGAATGCAAGCGAGTACAAGGTTGGAACAAGTCCTGCAAGCTACGATAAGCAGTTCGTACGTGACTGGCTCAAGGCAAACAATCTTGCCGGAGATCCTAACATCAAGAGCATTCCTGAAGACATCGTAAAAAAGACTTCAGAGCTTTATCACGAATGTCAGACAAGAATCTGCGGTAAATAATTTATAAAATTTTTATAACTTATAAATGAGCGGGCGGAAGGCTACTTTTTGCGGTACAGCATGCAGGGTCTTCCGCCTGTTTCGTAATTGACGTCTGCCTTGATTAAACCTTGGTCAACCAGATAATTCATGTAGTGGCGCACCGTTACGATTGAAAATCCCAGTCTTTCTGCAATCAGGTCGCTGCTTTGCCATCCCTCGTGCATTTCAAAGTAGGAAAGAATCGTAGAAAGGGTCTTTTCCTGAATGCCCTTCGGTAAATCCTTTTCTTTAGTGCTTTTTGAAGATGTGATAATGCTGTCTATGCAGCTTTGATCCAAAACCTTGTTCTGCTTTAACGTGGAGACCTTGGAAGCAAATTTTTCCAGAGCAACTTGAAATCTTTCGAATGCGAACGGTTTTATCAGATAGTCGATGACTCCAAGGTGCATCGTATTTTCCAGAGTCTCGCTGTCATTTGCGGCAGTAACCATTATGACCTCTGATGGAATCTTTCGGTCACGGATGTTTTTTAAAGTTTCAACTCCATCCATGACAGGCATGTAGACGTCCAGCACAATCAAATCAACCTTGTTGTTTTCCAGATAGTCCAATGCCTCCTTACCGTTACGGCAGGAAGCTGCCACCTGAAAGTCAGGATTTTTCAGGACGTACTGCTCGTTTATCATTGCAACCATCGGGTCGTCTTCTACAATCAAGACCGAATATTTCATTTTGAGCCGTCCTTTTTTTCGATTTCTACGATGAAGCAGGTTCCAGAATTTTCCTTTGATTCAAAACTGATTTTTCCGCCAAGGTTTTCCACGAGCTTTTTGGTGTGATACAAACCGACGCCTCTGTTTTCACCCTTCGTCGAAAAGCCTTTCTCAAAAACCTTATCTTGGTTTTCACTTGATATTCCGCTTCCTGTGTCCTTGACCGTAAGCAAAAATTTCCCCGGTCTTGTGAAAACGCCGAATTCAAGTTCCTTTACCTGAGAATCAAGGCTTGAAATCGTGTTCATCGAATCGATGGCGTTTTCTATGAGGTTTCCGGTTATAGTTACCAGCGCTTCTGACGGTATGCTGATGTCTGATGATTTGTAGCAGATGCCGTCTTTTATGATGAATTTTACGTTGCATTCTGACGCCCTTGCGATTTTTCCTATAATCAGGGCTGAAAAAGACGGATTATCAATTGATTTCATTACGGTGCTGATCATCTCTTTTTGGATTATCGAGATGTTTTCGATGTAGGAAACGGCCTTGTCGTACTGTCCGATCTGGATCAGACCGAGGATTACATGCAGCTTGTTGGTAAAATCATGGTTGTTAGCTCGCATTGAATCAACAAGGAATTTTGTTCCCTCAAAATCTTCCGTAAAGGCCAGAAAATGCGATTTGATTTTCTTAAAAAAGATTGCAAGGAAGATGAGTTCAACGACTATTGCAAAAACTGTTACTAGAAGGAAAAGCAGGATTGTTTTGTAGGTTACGCTTCGGATTGATGTCCTGAGCTTGATGGCCATCAGAAAACCGAGGTAGTTGCCGTTTTCATCGTAGATAGCGGCATAGCTTCGTCTTTGCGGGCCTGAAGGTCCGGTGGAATTTTCTGTGTAGTATTTTTTTTCGTGCGTTGAAAAATCTGGATGGGTTCCGTCGTATTCAGTTTCTATCAGTTCGTGGTTTGTATGATAAATTCTGATGTTGTCAGCATTGACAATCGAAATTACGTCGACGTCTTCGAGAGAGGAAGCGATATCATCCATGTAAGCGCAAAGTTCTTCTTTTGAATAGGATGATGTGAAGGTGCAGAGCTTGCTCAGTAAAATTGATGTTTCCTGGAGGTTCTGGTCAAACGCTTTTTCGTGAGAATTGATGTTTAT
>JAILRX010000067.1 GCA_024697985.1 Treponemataceae bacterium
TTACAATCGGAATACTTTAAAGTCAATAAAAATAATCAAATGGAATACTAGTTTTATTTTTTTAGATTATGTGATATGATTGATGATGAGGTGACGGATGAAAGCTTCTGACTTTTGGAAAAGAATCAAGGAAAAATTGGCTGAAAAAGGCAAGACTCAGGAATGGCTTTGCAATGAAACCGGCATGGATCTTCAGTCAATGCGAAACCGTATCTATAAGGAACGTTTTCCTTCAATCGAAGAAGCCCTGAAAATTCTTGCTGTTTTTGATACTAGCGCCGAGGAGTTTTTTGGGATAAGTGATGAGCGGTTGGCTGATGCGACCCAAAAGGACGTTATGCTTATTCCTGTTATGGAGCAGACTTTTTCTGCAGGACACGGCCAGTACGTGCCTGACTCGGACGAGGTCGTTGAATACATATCCGTGCCGAAAGATCTTCGTAAATACGGCGGAAAATTTGCAGCATCAAAGGTCCGTGGCGATTCTATGGAACCGACGATTTTTGACGGAGACATCATCATCTGTGATCTGAGCGGCTACGACGGAACTGACGGAATCTATGCCATCCTTTATAAGGGCAGCGGTTTTGTAAAGCGGCTTCAGCGGACAAGTGAAGGCGTAAAAATCATCTCGGACAATCATCACTATGAATCAATGTTTGAAAATTCGGAAAGCGACGATTTCCGTGTAATCGGAAAGGTTCGCTCTGTCATCCATAACATGTAAGTGGCGCACAGAATAAAAAAGGAGCATTTTATGAAAATTCAGAATTACAAGGTTGCAATCGTAATATTGATGTCGGCAATTTTTTTGACATCTTGCCTGAACGCAAAATTCAAGAGCCAGAGTTCATTGGTCGAGCTGGAAGGGAATCCCACAACCGGATATACCTGGAGCTATGAAATTTACGATGAGAGCATCATCAAAATTGATGAAAAAGTTGAAAGCCTTGGCGATAAAGGCGTGATGGGCGCTCCAAGCCGGTTCGAATATACAATCAAATCGTTGAAGGCTGGAAATACAGTCGTCCGTTTTGAATACAAAAGGCCTTGGGAAGAAGATCCGATTGAAGTTCGTTTTATCGATGTGCATGTTGATGAAAAAGGAGGCATGGTTGTGAATGCATTCAAGTCAGTTTCGATGGATGAAGGGCTCAATCTGATAGCCCAGGACGAGGATGCAGTCCTTGTCGACGTTCGCCGACCGGACGAATTTGCAGCTGCCCACATTCCGGGTGCCGTAATGCTTACGAACGAAACTATCAGCGCTGAAACTGCACTTCGAGTACTGCCGGATAAAAATCAGTCGGTTTATCTTTACTGTCGCACCGGTCGGCGAAGCAAGGAGGCTGCCCGAAAGCTGGTCTCGCTCGGCTACACCGACGTTACTGAAATGGGCGGCATCGTCGACTACAAAGGCGAGGTAGAAAGGTAAGATTGAGGGGGAAGTGTAAAATTACCCCCCTGTTTGATTGACTTTTAATTTTTAAAGGCATAATATGACTCAGTAAACGATTTTTACATTTTCACCAAATTTGTCTTTCGTAAGGAGTGTAGCATTCATGAGTGGAAATAAATCAGAGTCCGTTGTCAAAATAACTCCAGCCCTATTTATCAGTTACCTTTGCGTTTTTTACGCCCCGTTTTTTGTAAGTTGGATATCCTTCATCTACATGAAGATTTTTCGTCTCAAGGATACTCTTCTTGGTTTTACCACGATTTCCGGAATCTTGGGTTTTGCCCTGATGCTGGCATTCGTCCTTACCTGGTGGTTTACACAGACCAAAAAAATTAAGGCATTCAATCCTTCTGATCCTAAATCGGTAATTGCGACAAATAAAATCGCCAAGAGGTTTCAGACCGTAACCTTGGCCGCAGGCCTTTTGAACTCCTTTGCTTCAGCCGCTATCGTTCAAGGCTCGTTTGCTACAAAGCATGTTCCTGTTGATGTTGCTCCTTTGTATACAACTTGCTGTGGAAATGTCTTTTTGATTGCAGCTACTTTTTACATAATCTATGTGCAGCATCTTGAAAAAGCCCTTTATGTCGTTCCTCTTTCAGAAGATTTTAAATCGATGTCTTTGGTAATTCGAGCCGCCTTCATCAGCGGATTCGGTGCGACAGGCTTCCTTTTGCTTACCTCAACTCCGGTTCTTGATTCAGCACTCAAGGATGTTCCTACGTTCGAACTTTTCTGGAAATACATCTTTCCTGAAGGACTTGTCGGCGCTGTCTTTATCGTAATTTCAAGCCTTCTTCAGATGAAAGGAATCGGAAAACGAGTAAAAATCATCCGAGACTTTACCCATCAGGTTGCAAACAAAAACTATACAGGTGATGAACTTATCTGTGATGCCCGAAATGATTTTGGTCTTTTGATAAACGATCTTAACGAATTCAAATCTGAGACAAAAGGACTTATCGGTGATATTGATAAATCAGCTGATATTTCCCTCCATACAGCTAACGAAGTAAATACCAGCATGATTCAAACCTCAACTGCGATCGAGCAGATTACGGCTAATATCAACAGCGTAAAGGAGCGTGTCGAAAACCAGTCTAAGGGCGTTACTTCAAGCGACAAGACTATCCAGAACATGATTTTGAAAATCAACGAACTTAACGGCAGCGTAAACCTTCAGTCAGATGGCGTTTCGACTTCTTCGAGTGCAGTTGAAGAAATGGTTGCCAACATTCGTTCTGTAACTCAGATTCTTGAGGAAAATACGGTTACAGTTGATGAGCTTGGTTCAGAATCAGAAAAAGGCCGTTCCAAAATAAATGAGGCGGTTGAACTTGCCACGACCATTCTTGAAAAATCGGCCGGCCTTGTCGAAGCTTCGACAGTCGTACAGAACATCGCTTCTCAGACGAACCTGCTTGCCATGAACGCTGCAATCGAAGCCGCTCATGCCGGTAACGCAGGAAAAGGTTTTGCCGTAGTTGCCGATGAAATTCGAAAACTTGCCGAACAGTCAAATGCTCAGGGCCAGACAATCAACAGCCAGCTTTCAGAACTTCAGTCCATCATCAAAAACGTAACGGACAATACCAAGGAAGTTCAGAATCAGTTTGAAGTTATCTTTGAGCTGACAGGCAAGGTTCAAAAACAGGAATCTGTCATCAAGAATGCCATGGAAGAGCAGAGCGAAGGAAGTACGCAGGTTCTTCAGGCCATCAGTGGAATCAAGAATTCTACCGATGTTGTACGCGAAAATACAGGTGTGCTTCTTGACGGCGGAAAACAGATCGGGAAGGAAATGTACAACCTTGCAAACGTAACGCTCGAAATTTCAAATTCGATGAACGAAATGGCAGCCGGTTCAGACCAGATAATTAAGGCCGTTGAAATCTGCCAGAATTTGAGTACCGAAAACCAGGGCAATTTGACAAACCTCAAGCACGAGGTCGGAAAATTCGTCTTGAACTGATTTTTCAATCCAGAATTTATAATGGCAGCCTCACTAAAATCATGCTATACTGATTTTGTGAGGTTGTCATGAAACGTTTTATTAAGTTTTTACCATTTCTTTTAGTAGCTTTTCTTTTTACGTCCTGCTTGGACTACGTACAGGCCATTTCCTATCGGAACGGAAGCTATCAGATCTATTACAAGTTTACGGTTTCCCGCGCAATTTTAGAATTATCAGGTGAAAATCCGGCTGATATTCTTGGAGAAATCGACGCGGAGACTGCCGAGGATTTTCCTTCGAATGCCGAATACAAAAACATCAAGACTGATAATGAAATCGGATATGAATTCCGCCTCACAATTGACCCTAGAACTACCGATGAACTTGAAAAATCTTTCCTGCCAAAAATTTCAGGAAATAAATGCTATATACCTTTTATTGTCGGTGAAGAAGGAAATGCCTTTGCACAAAGTGACTATCAGGATATGGAAAGCGAAGACAAGGAACTTTACACGGCCTTTCTTGAAAGCGCAAAATGCCGCATTCTGGTAAGCAAGACAATCATTCCTTTGGTAGAAACTGCTTTTTTTGAGGGAACCGGCGGTCAGAACTATTCGATTCCAGTTTTTGATTACGGTGAGTGCTTTGCCCTGGAAATTCCTTTCGACGTGCTTATCGAAAAAGAAACCATCAGAACTGACAGAATCGTCGTTATAAAGGGCTAATTTACGAAGTGGCTGTTGATAAGCTTGGTGTAGGAAATCCCATCCTGCTCGAAGGTGTGTAGCGTTCCTTCAACTGTAATGATGCTGTCCTCAGGCGGATAGTCTTTTGGATACTGCGGATTTCCTGCAAGTTCAAAATCAAGACCTGTCGCGCAGCATCTTGTTGCATCCATCGTGATGCATGAAAAATCCCTTGCATCCGGACCTTCATCATCATTAACAAAAGTCATGAATTCGCCACTGATTCGAACGGTCTGTCCTTCATATCTTCCTGTGTTCATCATTATGTTAAAAATCTGTGCGGAAAGCATGTTGTAGTTGAATTTTGAAAGATCCATGTCGACTTTCTGCTGTCCGTAAAAAGGTGAGGCGAGACTTGCAGCGAGAATCAAAAACAGGCAGGCGTGGGCTCCGACTTTTCTGAAAGAATGATTTTGAAGTGTTGCTATCAGACTGCAGACTGCAAAAAGGACTATGTCGAGTCCGACGATAGTTGCGCCAACCGGGGTGCCTGCTACGATTGATATCATCATGCCGAAAAACGAGCAGACTATCGAAAAGATTACTGATGCGACTGTGACTTTCTTGAAGCTTTTGAAGATTCGCATCGCAGACATTGCCGGGAAAATTACCAGGGCGCTTATCAAAAGCGAGCCGACGAGTTTCATCGCAAGAACGATGATTACTGCAATTACGATGGCAAGAAGAGTGTTGTAAAGGTCGGTTTTGATGCCGTTTGCCTTGGCGAAGGTTTCGTCAAAGGTGATGGCGAAAAGCTTGTTGTAGAAAAGCACGAAAAACACGACTGAGGCAAGGCTCAAAATTACGCTTACCCAGACTTCGGTCGGTGTCAGTGTCAAAATTGAGGTTGAGCCGAAAAGTGTCGTACAGACGTCGCCGCTCAGATTTGAGGAAGGCTTGAAGATGTTCAAAAACAGGTAACCGAGCGCAAGAGAGCCGACGGAAATCATTGCGATGGCTGCGTCTCCCTTGATCTTTCGGTTTTCGCCGCCTTTCAAAAGAAGGACGGCGCAGAAAATGGTTATAGGCAGAATCAAGAGCATGTCGTTTTTGGCAATTCCCATTACCGAAGCAAGTGCCATCGCACCGAATGCAACGTGGGAAAGTCCGTCTCCGATATACGAAAATCGTTTGAGTACAAGAATTACGCCCAAAAGTGAGGAACTCAATGCAATCAGAACGCCGGTTATAATTGCGTATCTTACGAACGGAAACTGCATGTATTCAACGATAGTCTTGAAAAAATCTGTCATAATCACTTCCTAAAATAAGTTTAGTTCAAGGCTTTTTTAAGTGCCTCAAGATTTGCTTTCATCGTGCCAAGATAGGTTTTGCCTGAAGAAGCATCCTTGCTGGTTGAAGCCTGAAGCGAATCAAACTCAACGATCTTTGCATTCTTGCTTTTTGAATTCTTGATGATTGCCTTAGCAATTCTACCATCACTCTTTTCGATTGTGCAAACGCTTGAAAGCTTGAGTTCATCAACCTTGTTTGAAAGGAATGCGATTGTCTTGAAGCTTGCTTCTGTTTCAGCAGAGCATCCGACAAAGGCTGCAAAATATTCAATTCCGTAGTCTGATGTCAGGTATACGAACGGAAATCGGTCTCCAAAAAGAAGTGTCTTTTGTTTTGCATTTTTTACGGCCTTTTCAAATTCGGCATCGAGGGCAGCAAGCTGGTTTTTGTATGCAGTTGTGTTTTTCTGGTATACGGCAGCGTTTGCTGAATCAATCTGGCAAAGTGCATCACAGATTGCGTCGCAGAGAATTGCAGCATTTTTGACTGAAAGCCATACGTGCTCGTCGAATTCTTCTTCGCAGTCTTCGTCATCGTGGTGATGTCCGTCTTCGTGGTGATGATGCTCGTGCTCGTCTTCGTCGTCATCGTGGTGATGTCCATCCTCGTGGTGATGATGGTGGTCAGCCTCCATTCCTTCCTTTACTTCTTCGTGTCGAACTCTGTCGCCAAGAATTTCAAGAAGGTTCAATGCCTTGAAATTGCTGTTCTTGCAGTTTTTGAGGACATCTTCAACCCATTCATCACTTTCGCCGCCAACATAGATGAAAAGATTTGAGTTTGAAATTGAAGCCATATCTTTTACGGTTGGCTGATAACTGTGAAGATCAACTCCAGAATCCAGAAGGTTTTTTACCTGTGCGTCCGAAGCCTTTTCTCCGAGAATGTTCATGACCCAGTCGTATTCCGGGAAAATTGTCGTTACGATTTTAAGCTGTGAATTGTTTTCCTGTGGTTTCGCCTTTGCAAATGCGAAAGAGCAGAAAATACTGAGCACCATCAAAACTGATGCCAAAAATTTATTTAATTTCATTATTTTACCTCATTAAAATTTTTTTGAGTTATTGATTTTATTTTCTGAAAAGCGCGTTTTGAGAAAAGAGTTTTCTCGAGTTTGCCATCAATCTGAAATTTTGACTTTTTGTGCAACCAAAGAATTGCTGTAAAATTGATTTAAGTTGTCTGCTGTAAAAGTGATGAAAGAAGTCGTGCTTATAAAAACTGCGGTCGAACTCAAAAGCAAAACGAGGCTTTTTACGGAAGTTCTGATGTTCTGGATAATCTGACAGATAGGGCAGTCTTCGCCGGTACAGTCGTGGTCTGCATGAAAGGATTCAAAGAACATCGCACTGGCTAAACACAAAACCAGAGAGATAGTCATTAATACAAAAAAAATGTGCAGGATTTTTTTCATCCTGCACATAATATACTTATACGGTAAACAAGTCAATTTCAGCACTAATTTTATCAATTGACTCGTGAACCATATTTGCAATTCCTGCAAGTTCGGCTCCTGTTTCATTGATAACTTTTGCACCGATTGACATCTCGTCCATGTTGGTTTTCATCGAAATCGTTGCATCCTGAAGTTCCTTGATACTCTTTAGGATTTCCTGATTTCCGGCTGTCATCTCGTGTGCCGAGTTCCTTACTTCCATCGTGCTGTCATTCATCGTATGGAGGGCCTCGCTGATCTGCTGGCTTCCGGTATTCTGTTCTTCCATTGCAGCCCTGACCTGAATTACGAGCTGGTCTGTTTCGACAATCTGTTTTGAAACGGCTTCGAACGAAGCGCTGCTTGAATTAGAAGCCTTTACAACTTCGGCGATAGCAGACTGAATGTTTTCAAGCTGCTCTCCGATCGTAAGGCTCTGTTCTGTAGAAGTTTCGCTGAGCTTTCTGATTTCGTCTGCTACGACTGCGAATCCCTTTCCGGCTTCTCCTGCGTGGGCAGCTTCGATTGCGGCGTTCATTGCAAGAAGGTTGGTCTGCTCTGCAATTGCGCTGATGGCTGTATTTGCTTCCTGAAGCATCTGAGACTGACCTTCAATCTGCTTGATCTTAACGTCAACGTCTTCCTGTGTCTTGATTCCAAGATGTGCATTGTTTTCAAGTGCAGTAAATGAAGAAGCCATTTTTTCCATGCTCTGATTTACGCTCTGGATGTTTCCGATCATCTCGGTTACGGCTGCACTTGCCTGTGTAACACCTGCAACCTGGTTTTCAATCATTCTTTCGAGGGATTCGATGTTCGAAGCAATTTCTGTTACGGCTCCTGAAGTTGAAGTTACGCTTTCACTCTGTGTATTGATCTGTGCGTGAATTCCTTCGATGTTTGCGATGATCTGTGCGATGGCTGTAGTCGTGTTCTGTGTTCCGGCTGCCATTTTTTCACCTGTAACGCCAAGACCGTCTTTTGATTCTTTTACTTCTTTTACGATAGTCTGCATCTTTTGACAGAATGCGTTGAAGTTATCGATCAAGTCTCCGACTTCGTCCTTTCGCTTTGATTTGATTCGTTTTGTAAGGTCAGCTTCACCGGTGGCCATTTCCTTAAGGTTGTCAGTTACACCTTTGATTCGTTTCATGAGCCAGCGTGTAAATAGAAGTGAAAAAACAATCATCAATGCCATGATTGTAGCCATGACAGGTGTCAGGATTTTTGATGTTTCTGTTCTGACTCGATTTATTGTATCAAGATCTTTTGCGACGAAAATCATACCTGAAACTTCATCATTACTGTTGAAAATAGGTTCGTAAGTTGAAAAATATTGTTTTTTATTGATTGTATTTAAACCTTTATAGGTTTCGCCTTCATTTAAGACTTGATTGACGATTGTCTGGTTAGAAAGTTTTGTTCCGGCCATTGAATTTCCGTCTTTGTCTCTGAGAGTTGTAGAAATTCGTGTATCACCTGAAAAAATCGTGCATTCGACGTTGTAACTGTTGTGCATTATTGATGGAAATTCTTCTGATTCAAGGTCATATCCAGCTATTACGCAGCCTGAAATTCTACCGTCAAGGTAAAAAGGAGCGGAAGCAAGCATAGCATAACTAATGGTCCCGATTTTTTCAAATCCTGATGCATAGTCTCCCTGAAGGGCCTTTCGTACTACACATTCTTCTGCTATATCTCCAGTATCCTCAAAGCCGTAATTTCCGCCTTTGATTAAAGTACCGTTGTAGTCAACGATTGCAAGAATATCAATTTCAAGATTTTCTGCATTTTCAGTTACGAGCTCTTCAAGAACTCTGCTTCTGATTGCATTTGATTTGATGGCAAGTGTTTCAAGAATATCAGCACGGTCTGCAAGGGACTGTGCATAACCTTCCAAAGTTGAAATCCAGTCATCCATGGTAAGTTCCATGCCGTGAACTGTGTAATCCATCTGTTCCCGAGCGTCTTTTATCTGTTCTTTTCCTGATATCATAAGGGCTGCAGAACCTGTAATAGAACTGCAGAAAATAATTGAAGTAACCATCAAAATGATGAGTATTGCCGTTATAGAAATATTTCTGTGTTGTTTTCCCATGTTTTCACCTTTTATAGTAGTATCGGTTTTTTATGTGTAATTTCTTAATTATAATTCTAATTTAGAGAATAGTAAATGTTCATTTTTTTTGGCTCTATCTTTTATTATGATTATCCGATATTATTGTAAACACAAAACTAATAAAGAAGGTCAAAATGAAATTTAACCCGATCATTACAAGTCTTTTGGAAACTGATTTGTATAAATTTTCAATGGGACAGGCTATTTATCATCAATATCCGTCATATAAAACTACATGGACTTTCAAGTGCAGAAATGAAAACGTTCATTTTACTGATGAAATGATAGCAGAAATCAAGGAGCAGATTCAGTATTACTGTGACCTTCAATTCAACGAGGATGAACTCAGGTACCTGGCTTCTCTTCAGTGGCTTCACGAAGATTACATCGATCATCTTAGAATTTGGAAAGCACGCTACAATGATTTTGAAATCAGCAACGGCGGCGAATGTGGTCTGGTTCTGGATGCAAAGGGAACCTGGCTCAACACATCAATGTATGAAATTCCGGTTCTTGCAATCATCAACGAAGTTTATTTCAGGATGGCTTACGACTACGACGCCCTTTTTGAGCAGTACAAACGACGGCTCAAGGAAAAGACAGATTGGCTTATCAGCGGAAAATATAACCTCGGTGGATTTTCTGAATTCGGCCTTCGAAGAAGATTGAGCGCTGAAGCACAGGAACTTGCTGTAAAAACTTTGTGCGAAAACAACAAAAACTACAAGGAATCCCACTGCGTAGGTACATCAAATGTATTTCTTGCAAAAAAATACGGCGTAATTCCGGTTGGAACTATGGCACACGAATTCATAATGTGCGTAGGACAGGGAAATCCTATGGTAAACCCTGCTTATTCGAACAAGCTTGCAATGGAATCTTGGAACGAAGAGTACGGAGTCCTCAACGGAACCTATCTTAC
>JAILRX010000239.1 GCA_024697985.1 Treponemataceae bacterium
AACGGCCGTAAAGCAGAACACAAAGGCCATCCTCAGCGTGCCGTGCTGCCAGCACGAACTGAACGCCAAGGTAAAACAGAGCCAGGACGAAGCGGTCAACACGATGATGAAATACGGCATCGTAAAGGAACGTCTGATGGCACTCGCAACCGACGTCATGAGATGCGAACTTCTGGAGGAAAACGGCTATTCAGTTCAGTTGATGGAATTCATCGACATGGAAGGCACGCCCAAAAACCTACTAATTAGGGGTGTAAAAAGAAACAATAAGATGATAAAATCGAACTATCAGGAAATGAAAAAAATGCTGGGGAGTGACATAACTCTGGCAAATCTTTTAGATAAGCGAGGTACATCATGTTAGATGTAGAAAAAGTAAAAAGAGCTATTGAATCAATTCGTCCACAGCTCCAGGCTGACGGCGGTGATATCGAATTCATCCGTGCAGAAGATGACGGAAAAGTTTACGTAAAACTCCACGGAGCCTGCGGTTCTTGTCCAATGGCTTTGATGACATTGAAAGAAGGCGTAGAAGTTTTCTTGAAAGAAAACATTCCGGAAGTTACAAGCGTAGAACAGGAATTCTAAACCGCCGTTCAAACAAAATACTATTCAGTAACCCTTGTCATTATGACAGTGCCATCTCCGTCGGTAAGGATAAGGGTTCCTGCCTCGTCATCAATTTCGATTGTATAAGTTTTCTTTGTCTGGCTTTCTCCAGGGCAGTTAATATAAACTTCTGTTGCTGAAACAGGTTTCCATACACCCTGACTTGAGCTGGATTCTTCACCCAATTCGATGGTAATTCCCATTGCAGCAGCAGCTTCGATAAATTCCTGATCTGATTCAGAAAGTTCAACAAAGGCTTCAATATTCAAAATATATCCAGAGTCACCTACATAAGGCCATTTTTCACTGGTAAAAGACCATTTAACACCAGACGTGCATTCATCATTAGCGTATAAAGCATAAGTCCTATCTTTCAGATTGTTGTAAGTTACGGCGCATGACGAGCATAAAAAGATTGCCATTACAAGTGCAACTAAAAATAAAATTCGTTTTTTCATGTTTCACCTCGATTTTGATATGAAATTATTCTAGCACCAGAACAATCTGGACGCAATAAAAACCTTATTCACTGGCAAGCGCCTGGACAGGATCGAGTTTTGCGGCACGACTTGCAGGATTCAATCCGAAAAACACTCCGACAAAGGCCGAGAAGATGAACGAAAGAAAAACTGCGCCCCATTGAATTGAAAACTGCCAGCTCATCGCAAAAACTACGATTGCACTGATGATGATGCCCACGACGATTCCCAAGATGCCGCCACAAAGCGAAATTGTGGCCGACTCCACCAAAAACTGAAGCCGGATTGCATTAGGGGTTGCTCCCAAAGCCTTTCTGATTCCGATTTCTTTTTTACGCTCGGTTACCGTGACAATCATGATGTTCATAATGCCGACACCGCCGACAAGCAGACTGATGGCAGCAACTCCACTCAAAAGCAGCGTCAAAGTTCCCATGATTTCATCATACTGTTCGATGAAACTTGCCATCGACATGACCATCACCGAGTTTTCAAGGCCGGTGAGTTCCTCAAAATAATCTTTTATTTGAGTGACCGTAGCAACCGAATATTTTTGATCAGTCACCTGGCACACGATTTTTGATGCGTTCGGATTCGGATCGATTTTTTTTCTGTAAAAGCCGCGTGGAATATAGACTGCCGAAGTTGTTGTTTCGATTCCGGAAGAAACTTCCTTCAAAACACCGATGACTTCAAATCCAAAGCGGATATCAGAATTGATGAGCGTGATGGTTTTTCCGACAGGATCACCTTCCGGAAAAAGAGCCTCTGCGATTTCCTTTCCCAAAATAACTTTTTGGGCGCCCTGCACATTGTCCGAAACAGTAAAGAAATTTCCCTGCTCCATTTCAAAATTATAAAGCTGCAGGTAATTGTGCTCGATTGCAGTCGCACTGGCCGAAACCGAAAGGTCGCCGTACACCAAGGTTGATGAAAGGCTATTCGTATATTGAATCGTCTTGAGGTTTTCGATATTGTCCCACAAATCCTGACGGAAGCTTTCCGTAAACTGAACGCTTTTTGACGAGCTTCGTCTGTTCATGAAGCCGCTTGAAACCTGAATTATGTCGAGCCCCGAAGTTCCGAAAGATTCCTTTACGTTTGCGGTCGCGCTCTGCCCGAGCGTCGTAATCAGGATGACCGAAGCAACACCGATGATGATGCCCAAAAGAGAAAGGAAGGTTCGCACCTTGTTCTGCTTGAAGTTCTGAAACGTGTTGATGAGGTCTTCTAGCATGCGCCCTCCCCTTTTTTGCGGCGACCACCTGTTAGGCGTGCCCCACCCGCAGCGACCGCTTCGTCGGCGACAGCAGTTTTAGCAGCGACCGCTTCGTCGGCCGCAGTCGTGCGCGCCTTAGTCGTGGCGACCGCTTCGTCGGCGACAGTCGTGCGCGCCTTAGTCTCGGCGACCGCTTCGTCGGCTGCGACCTTACCGTCCAGTATCCTGATGCAGCGGCGGGCAGAATTTCCTATCCCCACATCGTGCGTAACAATTACGATTGTCGTGCCGGACTCGTTGATTTTATAGAAAAGTTCAAGCACGGCTTTTCCCGTGCTTGAATCCAGCGCGCCGGTCGGTTCGTCCGCAAGAATGATTTTCGGTTTTGTTACCATGGCCCGAGCGATGGCGACGCGCTGTTTCTGCCCGCCGCTGAGCTCGCTCGGGTGGTGCAAAATGCGGTTCGAAAGCTCGACGCTTTCCAGGGCCTCAAGTGCGATTTCTTTCCTCAGATGGCGCGGAATCCCCTGATAGCGCAGAGGGAGCATCACGTTTTCGAGGACATTCATCGTCGGCAAAAGATGGTACTGCTGAAAGACAAAGCCAATCGTCTTGTTTCTTAAAACCGAAAGTTCCTTTTCATTCATCTGGGCCGTATTTTTGCCGGAAATCAGGATTTTTCCACTTGTTGGTCGGTCAAGACAGCCTATCATGTTCATGCAGGTCGATTTTCCGCTTCCAGAAGGTCCCATTATCGAGACAAATTCGCCTTCATCAACCGAAAAAGTCACTCCCTGCAAGGCATTCACGCAGTTTTCGCCCATCCAGTAGGTTTTTGTAACATCATCCAATTCAATTACTTTAGCCATAGTTGCTTTCCTGTTTCACGCCTATCAAGCCGGCGGCATTCCGCCACCAGGACCGCCACCGCCCGGACCTCCGCCAGGGCCACCAGGTCCGTCCTTGCCCTTCATTCGGTTCTTGCCTGATTTAAGTCCGGTTCCCTGATTTCTCAGCACATCATTTTCTTCAAGACCTTCCAGAACCTTTACGTAGGTATCATCGTACGGAACGACTTTTACGTCGACGCGCTCGACTTCATTATTATCAAGGACTTTTTCTGCAAATGCTTTTCCGCCCTTGTAACCGATTGCACTTCGCTCAACTACGAGCAGTTCCTGAGGTTCTGTGATTTCAATTTTTCCCGTAAACGAATAGTTCGGCAAAATCTCATCAGGCGGATTATCAATTCGGACAGTCGCATCAACTACGGTAGCACCTCGGCTCGTAATCCTTCCAACTGCCGGAAAACTTTCGACATAGCCTGTAACTTCCAGGTTGCTGTAAGCCGGGAAAGTGAAGTTTACCTTCTGCCCGATCTTCAATTTATAGACGTCGTTTTCAACGATTTCGACTTCTGCGCTCATGTAATCACGGTTGATGATTGTTCCGACCTCATCCTTTGCCTCAACTACATCACCTTCCGAAACATCAAGTTCCACGATAATTCCATCAAAATAGGCGATTACCATCCTGTCCTGAATTTTCTGCTCCAGAACCTGCTTTTGTGTTTCCATCAGTTCGTAGTCGCGTCTTGAACCGTTGACCTTTGTCTGTTCCATTTCGTACTCGTGCTTTGCAAGTGCATAGCGCTGCTCCACCGCATCAAGTTCAATCAGAATCTGGCCTTTTTTAACAAAGTCGCCTTCCTTCACATAGACTTTCTGTACGGTTCCGTCCCCTGCAGCCTGCAAGGTCTGTTCCTCAGCCGCACTGATGTTGCCGGAAATTTCGATGACGTTTTCGTAGGTTTCTTTTCGGACCGTGTAAAACGTAAGGTCTGAAGTTTTGGTTGCAGTTCCAAGCCTGATTCCCACAGCCAGAGCCGCGATGACAATTGCCACGAGGACACAAATCAAGATTATCTTTGCCGTTTTATTGAGTTTTATCTTTTTAATTTTTGGATTCTTATTTTTTGTCTTCATCTCTTTCATCTTTATCTCCGC
>JAILRX010000245.1 GCA_024697985.1 Treponemataceae bacterium
TGAAAGTTGCACAGAACTGGGAAAATGATCATCCAAGATGCGGTTATCCTATGGAGGCTTCAAAATGATTGAAAAATATAAGATTGTAATCGGATGTGAAATCCATACTCAGCTTACAACAAAGACAAAAGCCTTCTGTGCCTGTGAAAACCGATACGGCGGAATGCCTGATACTCGAGTTTGCCCTGTATGTCTTGGACTTCCTGGAGCAATGCCTAGAATCAGCAAAGGCTACGTAGAAAAAGGCGCAATTGCAGGTCTTGCACTCAACTGCAAAATCTCGAATTACGCAAAATTTGACCGAAAACACTATTTTTATCCTGACCTTGCAAAGGGCTATCAGATTACTCAGTATGATATTCCACTTTGCTCAGACGGATATATCGACATTCCCTACATCCATCTTCCTGAAGAACAGCGACCGGGCGGAAAAGATTACGTCGGAGTTGATTTTACCGGCAAGGCAAATGATGTTGACGGAAAATACAAGAGGGTTCGAATCGAAAGAATCCACCTTGAAGAGGACGTAGGAAAATCACTTCACCTTGAAGGCGCTCATTCTTACATCGACTACAACCGATCGGGAACACCTCTTATTGAAATCGTAACTAAACCTGATATGACTTCTCCTGAAGAAGCTGCTCTTTTCATGCAGACAGCCCAGGAAATCCTGCGTTTCGTTCAGGTTACAAACGGTAACCTTGAAGAAGGAAACATGAGATGCGATGCCAACATCAACCTTACAGTCTGGGAAGACGGCAAAGAGTATCACACACCGATTTCGGAAATCAAGAACTTGAACTCATTCCGTTCAATCAAGGATGCCTGCCACTACGAAGCTCTTCGTCAGCTCGAAGAATTCAAGACAAACAGACAGCCTTTCGACCCTGGTTTTAAGAACACGATGGGTTGGGACGACGTGAACGGAAAAACTGTAATTCAGCGAACAAAAAACTCTTTCGTAGACTATAGATTTACGACAGAACCTGATATCAAGCCTTTCACTGTAAGTGATGAATTTATCGACCGGGCACGTTCCAAGGTAGGGGAGCTTCCTGAAGCAAAACGAAATCGCTATCGAAAGGAATTCGGTCTTAGTGACTTTGATGTTGAAACCCTTACTTCAAGCAAGACTTTGGCCTTGTGGTTTGAGGAAGCTGCAAGTCAGTCAAAGGACGTCAAGAAAGTTGCCAACTGGATTTTGGCTGAAGTTCTTGCCATCGTAAACGAAAAAGGCATTCAGATTACAGAAGTTGGAATTACTCCAAAACATATTGCTCAGCTTGCAGATGCCGTAAGTGACGGAAAAATCACGAGCAAGCAGGCTAAGGAAGTTTTTGCCGACATGATGGCAAACGGAAAATTGCCTGAAGTCATCATCAAAGAAAAAAACATGGTTGTCGTAACCGATACGGGCGCAATCGAAAGCTTTGTTGATCAGGTGATTTCTGAAAATCCTGCTGCCGTTCAGGACTACAAGAATGGAAAAACAAATGTTGTAGGCTGGATGATGGGACAGGTAATGAAAAAATCTGGCGGTAAGGCAAATCCAAAAGTTGCAACAGAACTTTTGAAGACAAAACTTGAAGCACTGTAAAAATATTCGGGTGGGGTTAAGCGTGAACGAACAAACAGAATGGCTTTCTCAACAAATTTTTTCTCGGTACGGCGAAATAAAGAGGGCTCGAGGTCCTTTTTTGTACACTGAAAAAAACGTTCGCCTCACCGATATGTATCAGGAAGCAGGACGCGCCATTCTTGGCTGGGAAGGTGGGAAAGCACGGCTCGTTTTCAAGAATACGCTTGAGCGCGGTCAGACCGGTTCTTTTACGACCCATTTTGACCATCAGCTTGAAAAGGCATGCAAAACTCTTTTTCCAGAATTCAATTCGTTCTGTTTTATTCCGTCTCAAAAAAAATCTTGTCTGCCTGTCTGGAAGCCTTGGCTTACGGAACTGGATGAAAAAGTAATTTTTGAAAGCGATGAATTTGTCTTCGTTCCGCCTTTTCCATTCGCATCAGACTGCCTGATTCTCTGCTCAAAACAGAATTCAATATTAGAAGAAAAAGCTAATGTGAATCCTGCATTAAAGGCTGCCATTGCTCGATCAGTTTTTGATTTGATTGCTGAAATTCCAAAAAGAACTGAAAAGGATTTTGCTTTATTCGACAAAACCCTTTCGAAATATTTTGTGAGAAAAGGACCTTATCTTTATCCTATGTGTACGCCTCAAGAATATCCTGATTTCGTAAAATTCTGTCTCGACAACAACGTCGTCGTTTCACCAGATTACGAGTCGCCTTCAATCATTCCTTATGGAGCTGATTACGGTGTCCTCAAAAACTTAAGGAAGGCGTAAATGCAGGATACAACGGTTATTTTGTTTATTATCAAGCTTTGTCTCGGCGCCTTCGCATCGTTTTTTGCGATTTTGCTTTGGGCAAAAACTAGGAATCTTCCGTGGGCCTTTATTTTTTTAGGCACGATTTTTCAGTATTGTGCAATCGTGTACAATCTGCTTTGCTTTTTGGGCATAATTCCTGTTGAATTTTTTCCTGTGTTCGGAATTCCGATTTTCACATTGATTTTTACGGTTTTGCCAGCTTTATTTTTCATAATTGGATTTGTAATAATGTTTGTAAGGAGCGATAGATATGGACGCTAATAAAAATCGACTGAATGCTTACAAAAAAGCTTCTGAAATTTCAAAGACTGAAACAAAAGAGGCTAAATCAGATAAAAAAAAGAACCCGGAAGCTCTTTTGAAAACGGTAAAGGTTTCTCCTTCCGTTAAAATCGTAGAAAAGCCTTCTGAAAAAGAACCTTACGATCCAAAAAAAGACAGCGTCTACCGAAGAGTGGCAAAATTTTTGCTTCTTATCGGAATTGATGAGGCAGCAAAAATTTTGCCTCATCTTACGCAGGAACAGACTGAAAAAATCATTCCAGAAATCGCTTCAATCCGCAGTGTTGATTCTGACGAGGCTGCCGTAATCCTTGCAGAGTTTGAAAATCTCCTGCAAAAATCCAAGACAGAAGACGGCGGAATAGATACTGCAAAATCCATCCTTGTAAAAGCCTTTGGTCCGGAGCGCGCGGAAGAAATGCTTCAAAAAGCAGTTCCTTTTCCAGAAGGAAAACCTTTCGAGTACATGAACGACATGGACTGTGACCGGGTATATTTTTTCATCAAGGATGAATCTGCCGCAGTCCGCGCGCTTGTCCTTTCTTACCTTAAACCGCAGGTTGCAGCCGACGTCATCAATAAGCTTCCGGAAGACGAAAAGACCGAACTTATCCGCCGTCTGGCATCACTTAAATCGATTCAGCCTGAAGTTTTGCGCCGGGTAAATCAGGCCATGAATGAAAAGGTTAAGAATGCCAATACTTCAAAATCCGATTCAATCGACGGACGTGGTGCGCTTGCAGAAATCCTTAAGAAAATGCCGCTTTCCGGTGAAAAAAATATCCTTTCAATGCTCGAAGACAGCGATCCTGAACTTGGAACTCAGATGAGACAGCTTCTGTTTACTGTCGATGATTTCCTCAATTGCGACGACCGCTTCCTTCAGAACAAGCTTTCAACAATGAACGAACTTGATATTGCCTATCTTATTGCCGGGAAAGATGAAAAGTTCCGAGCAAAAATTCTTTCCAACGTTTCAACCGGGCGAGGGGACATCATCCTCGAAGAGGAACAGCTCCACAAACCTATGCTTAAAAAGGACGTTGATAAAATCACGAACGAATTTATGGCCTACCTTCGAAGCAAATGGGAAGCTGGCGAACTTTTTATCGGTGGCCGAGACGGCGAAGAATACGTATAGAAGAATACGTTTAACGTTTGATTCGAGCCTAAATTGTTGAAAAATTCATACTTGTTTGTTAATATGTGAGCATGTTGACTTATCCTGTACTAGCACCTTCCTTGCTTTCGGCTGATTTTGCAAGTTTAGGTTCAGAAATCAAAAAAATCGAAGACAATAACGGTTCTGTCGTCCACATTGATGTCATGGACGGAATTTTTGTTCCGCAGATTTCTTTCGGTCAGCCTGTCGTAAAGGCCATTCGAAAATGCACGGATCTTCCTTTTGATGTCCATCTTATGATCGAGCATCCAGAAAATCAGATTCAGACCTTTGCAGAAAGCGGTGCCGACTGGATTACCTTCCATTACGAAGCAGCCGTTCATCATCACAGAATCATCCAGCAGATTCATTCATTCGGTAAAAAAGCCGGAATTTCAATCGTACCTTCAACTCCAGTAAGCGCAATCAAGGAACTCCTTCCTTTTGTTGATTTGATTCTCGTTATGACCGTAAATCCAGGTTACGGCGGTCAAAAATTGATTCCAGAGTGTTTAAAAAAGGTAACTGAGTTAAAAAATATTCGCCAAGAATCTGATTTTGGGTATATAATATCTGTGGATGGTGGTGTAAATAACGACACGTTGCGTTCCGTTCTGGAAGCCGGCACTGATGTTGTTGTTTCAGGCTCATCATTCTTTTCAGGTTCTTTTAAGTGGGAGACATTATGAAAAAGTTTTTTGCCTTGTTTCTTATTCTTTCTATGTTTCTGGTTCCTTGTTTTTCACAGGAAGCCAGTGTTGATGATTTTTTGACTCAGGGATTGCAGGCCTATAAAAACTCAAATTGGGATGATGCGATTTCCTTGCTCAAAAAAGCTGAAAGTTTGAAAGAAACAAAGGGGCCGGAAACTTTATACATGCTCATCATGGCTCAGATGTTCAAGGGTGATTACAAATCCGTTCTTTCAGACTGTGCCAAATTCGAATCTCAATATTCATCCAGTGAATACAAACCTTACGTAGACTATCAGAAGGGTAGAGCCCTTTATTATCTTGGCGACTACAAAAACTCAATTTCAGTTTTCGCCAAATTCTGCAATGAAAATGAAAAGAACGAACTTTTTTCTTCGGCCCTTTTCTGGATGGCAGAAAATCTTTATCAGTCATATCACTTTGACCAGGCAAAAAGTCTTCTCGAGCGTGTCGTAAATGACTATCCGAATTCTCCAAAATACACAGAAGCCGTCTATCGACTGGATTTGATCGTTCAGCGCGAAAAAGAAGAAAAACTTCTTTATCTTCTCAAGGTGACAAGCGAAGAATTTTTGGCTTCTAAAAATGATTTTGAACGTGAACTTAGAAAATACAGAACTTCTGAAAATATAGATTTGAGGTCTCAGCTTGAAGTTACACAGAGCGAACTTGAGGATGTCGAGAAGAAACTCAAAGCTGCCAACGACGAAATCGAAAGATTGAAGAAAGCTCTTGATAATTCAAATCAGGCTATCGTTGATGCTGAATCAAAAAAGACTTTGGAAGGCATGGAGCAGCTGAGCGAAAAGGCTAAGAAACTTCAGAAATATGTTGATGAAAACAATAAGGACGGTGAAAATAAATGAAAATCAAAAAATCAATCTGTTTACTCTTTGCTTTGGTTTTGACTTTTTCTGCTTTTGCTAAAGATTTTGATGCTGTCTATGGAATTTATCAGATTAAAATTAACGACAACGCCGGTTCTTTCTGTCTGTTCGTGGAAGATCCTCGTTCAGAAAAATTCGTTCCTGTCTTGAATCCGCTTGGAAATTTTTCAAGAAACAAGTTTTATCTTAAGGCCGGAAACAGAGTTTATCCGCTTTCAAAGATTGATGGCGTACCTTTTACTTATGAAATTTTTCAGACTTATGCAACGATGACCTATTCTGTAAAGGGCGTTGCTGACGTTAAATTTATTTTTACGTTCGTAAACTCAAGAACAGGACAGCCTGAAAATGCTGATATGGCAATCGTTGATGCACTGATTACAAATAAGGGTCGAGTAACAAAAAATTATACGCTCAAAGCTGTTTTTGATACTCTGCTCGGCGAAACTTATGTTTCCCATTTTTCAACCGAAAAACTCAAGCTTTTGAACACAGAAGCTGTTTTCTCTTCAATGGTTGCTGACCATTGGATCAAGTCTGCAAACGAGAACATTTCGCTCAAGTTCCTTTTTAACGGACCTTCAATTTCAAATCCTACGAATGTTTCTGTTGCAAACGTAAATCTTCTTTCAACAGATAACTGGGAACCAAATCTTGTTCCTGGCCGTGGCTACAACTCGCTGTTCTCAATCAACAATTCGGCTATTTCTGCAACCTGGCCAACATACAAGCTCGTTCCAGATGCAAAATGTAACGTAAGGTTTTATATCTCAACTGCTGTTTTGGGAAGTGAGACTCCAGATACGACATCTCCTTTCTTTACGACAGGAATGGCAGAAAAGAATTTGAATGAATACAAGGAATCTGAAAAATTCATCAATGCTGAATTTGAAGAATATGCAAAACTTACTTCAAATGACGCTGCCGTAGAACCTGTTTCTGCTTACAAGGATGCAAAAAATGCAGCCGAAGTTGAAGAAAACCTTCCTCAGATTCCACCTGAAAAAGTAAATCAGGAATATATTAACGAACTTCTTGCCCAAATCGAAGAAGTGCAGAAGAATCCTGATAAATATTCTCAGGAAAAAGTCCTTCAGTTGAACACCGAACTTGATGCCGTTTTGAAAATGTTGGGACAATAATGCAGGAAAATACAAAAAAACCTCTCGAAAAGGCTGAACTCTACCTCAAACGAAGGCAGTTTTCCAAGGCTATAGCCCTTTTGGAATCTGTAATCTATCAATTCAGGAATTCATTTAAGTTTTATTATCTGCTTGGGCTTTCCTATCTTTACATCGATGATTTAGGATCAGCCTCCGATTATTTTAAGTGCGCCCGCGACATAAAACAGCGTGACGCGAACCTGCTCATTGCACAGGCTGTAATTTATCTCAAACGCGGCATGGTAAAGGAAACGATCAATTATTGCATGGAAATAATCGACCTGGAGCCGAACAACAAGATTGCACTTGAAATGCTTGATTTCATCAAGGAACACGGTGATGCCGATACGATAAGCGAAATGAATTACAGCGGTAAGTTCAAAAAGTTTTATCCGCCGCTTCCAAAGAGACATCTTTACATTCCGATTACAGCCGGCATTCTTTGTGTCTGCGCCTTGAGTTTTGGAATCTACAAGCTTGTCGAATATAAAAAGGCAAACGCCCGTCTGTCACCTTCTGAATATGAACTGACTGATAAATCTGATGTGCTTGATAAATCGATGAACGGTGTCTACCGCTACATCCTTACTCAAAAACAGGCCGAGGATTATTATTCAAAGACTCTTCAGTACGTAAATAATTTTGATGACAACAATGCTCAAAAGACCATCAATATTCTCTTGCAGTCAAACTGCTCGTCCTACATAAAGCAGAAGGCTACCTTGATTCAGACTGATGTTCTTGTCGAGCCGACCTTTGATTCTGACTTTACAAACTTTACTTTCGCTCAGGTTAACGAGGATCTGTACCTTTATGAAAACTGCTGGGTTTTGTGGTCAGGAAGGGTAACTAATATAATCCGAAATGATGATGTAACTGTCTGTGATATGCTGGTCGGTTACGAAGATTTTAAGAAAAAAGACGGGGATGCAAAACTCAGAATTTCTTCCGAAATCATTCTTGCTTCTGAAAGACCTGTCAAAGTCCTTGCTAAGATCGGAATTACCTCAAATGGTGAATTGATTTTGCTTGGAAAATCAGTATATCAGCCCCTCGGGGATAAGTTTTGAAAAAAAATTAAAAAAAATGTATATTTCTTTTGAAAAATTAGTTCAAAATTGAAAAATGCGCCTATTATTTTTATGAAGTGGGAGGAAAATTAAGGTGGCAAAAATGAATGATGAAGAAATCGTATCTGAAAAATTAAAGGCTCTTGAAGCTGCTCGTCTTCAGATTGAAAAAGATTATGGTCAGGGTTCTATCATGAAGCTCGGTTCTTCTGCCAATGCAGCAGGAATCGATGTAATTCCAACCGGCTCGATTTTGCTTGATGAAGCATTGGGAAT
>JAILRX010000246.1 GCA_024697985.1 Treponemataceae bacterium
TGGAGGAAACATAATTCATTATGCAGGAACATGGGATTTTCCATTGAAAGAGGAAGAATACGAATCTTTCTGCATAAACGAATCTCTTTTGATGAAATGATTTTTATAACTAAGGAGCTTTACTGATGAAAATAAAAACTACTTTTACCCGTTCCGTAGCCCTTCCGGGAATCATACTTTTAGTTTTACTTTCGGTTTTTTGTGGAATTTTTCCGGAACATACTGCTCTTGTACTGCAAAAAGTACAGACTTTTTTTTATGATAACCTGAGCTGGGTATACATCTTTTTTGTAATTTTCTTTTTGGTTTTTCTATTAATAGTTGCCTGTGGAAAAACAGGAAACATCAGGCTGGGTGCTGATAATGCAAAGCCTCAGCACAGTTTTTTTTCTTGGGTTGCAATGCTTTTTTCAGCCGGCATGGGAATCGGTCTGATGTACTTTGGAGTTGCAGAACCTCTTTCTCATTATGTTAATCCGCCGCTTGCTTCGATGGGGCATTCTGAAAAAGAAGCTCTTTTCAGTACCTTCATGCATTGGGGAATTCATGCCTGGGCAATCTATGCTGTAATGGGCCTTGTCCTTGCTTACTTTTCCTATCGCTATAAACTGCCGCTTGCCATGAGAAGCGGTCTTTATCCTCTTTTGAAAAACCGCATCAACGGCTGGATGGGAGACCTGATCGATATATTCGCACTTTGCTGTACCTTTTTTGGAATTACGACTTCCTTAGGCTTCGGTGTCGTTCAGCTTAATTCCGGCTTGACCTATCTTGGAATTTTACCGGGCGACTCTTTTTTGTGGCAGTCGATAATCGTATTTGTCGTTTTAACTGTCGCAATAATTTCTGCAAGTTCGGGTGTAAACAAGGGTGTAAAGATTTTAAGTGAAATCAACCTGCTTCTTGCATTTTTGCTGATGATTTTTATTTTATGTACGGGACCGACCGTCCATCTTTTGGGCGCCTTAAGTGAGGCAGTCGGAACTTATTTTGGAAATCTGATACAAAGAACCTTCGAAACTTTTACTTTCGAACCAGAAGGTAAGGCCTGGCTTTCAAACTGGACCATCATGTACTGGGCCTGGTGGATTTCATGGGCTCCTTTTGTAGGTCTTTTTATCGCCAAAATTTCCAAGGGGCGAACCGTCCGAGAATTCATCCTTGTCGTGCTTTTTGTTCCAAGCTTTTTCATCTTTATGTGGATGACAGTTTTTGGTGGCGGTGCAATCTGGATGGATGAGAACGTAGCAGGTGGTGCTCTTTCGGCCTTGGTTAATGATCCTGATTCTCTTCTGTTTCACTTTTTGCAACTTTTTCCGCTTTCCAAGGGACTTTGCACTCTGGCTGTCGTGATGATTACAGTTTTCTTCGTAACATCTGCGGATTCTGGAATCATGGTTTTGAACAGTATTTCAAGCAAGAACAAGGGTAAAACTCCAATCTGGCAGAATATTTTTTGGGGCGTCGTAATGGGACTCCTTTCACTTTTGCTTTTACGAAGTGGTGGTCTAAAAGCGCTGCAGACAATGACTTTGCTTTCGGCTCTTCCTTTCGGCTTGATAATGATTCTTCTGTGTTTCTGTCTGTGGAAGGCCTTGAGAACTGATATCGTATATCATCAAAGCAAGCTTCCTTACGGAAGTCATAACTGGGACTCGAGCCGCTGGAAGGATTACCTGAACCAGATTCTGCTTTTTACCAAAAAGTCTGATGTAAAGGCCTTTATCCAGAACAATGTCCGTCCGGCTTTCGAAGAACTCAAGGTAGCCTTTGCCGAAAAGGATGTGGAAGCTGAAATCCGGGAAGGCAAGGCAGGTCCTGTTTCTATTGAGCTTTTGATACGCTATGACAAGCTTAGAAACTTCAAGTATGGCGTCATGGCTGAAAAGCAGGCCGTTTCTCAATATGTAATTGACGAGGACAATGCCCCGACTCCTGAATCTGATGTTTACGTTCCGATGAGCTATTACAACAGCGGACGAACAGGAAATGACATTCAGCATCTGGAAAAGGATGAAATTATCGCAGACGTACTCCGTTATTACGAAAGATTCATCAATATTGCATCTGATGAAAACAGCGAGATTTTGATGTTGGACCGTGATATGTAGGTTAGGTGCGGCGTCTTGAGATGCCGGCCTGACTGTAGTATTTTTTCTTGGCTTCGTACATTTTTT
The DNA here is from genome assembly GCA_024697985.1 of Treponemataceae bacterium. Classification (GTDB taxonomy): domain Bacteria; phylum Spirochaetota; class Spirochaetia; order Treponematales; family Treponemataceae; genus RGIG9060. The sequence continues at coordinate 2,178 of JAILRX010000246.1, forward strand.
TATCAGCAAGGCCTGCGATTTCAATCATCGACATGCCTTTTGCTTCGTCAGAAATGACGTATCCGTAGGAAATCGAAATTGATTTGACCTGTTCGCCGTGCCACTCGCCGAGCTTTTTGTCAAAGGCCTCGCAAAGGCCCTTCATCAAATTGCCGTCGATGAAAAGCAGGGCGACAAATTCGTCTCCTCCGATTCTGTAAATCCGGCCGTAGTTTGAAAAAACTGAATTCATGCATTCGACAGCTCCCAAAAGCAGTTCGTCCCCGGCTTCGTGGCCAAGATCGTCGTTAACTGTTTTAAGGCCGTTTACGTCGAGCGACATGTAGACAAAATCCTTTGCATCAGGGCGTTCGAGGTAGTTGAGGATGTCATCGTTGTAGGCCCTTCGGTTCAGGCACTTTGTCAGTTCATCCGTGTGGGATTTTACCAGAAGACTTTCTGTCATCTTTTTTTCTTCATCAATTATCTGAGTTGCGACAATTATCTGTTTTGGATAGCCGTTTTCGGCACTTATCGTTATGAAAGACATTCGGATCCATCCGACGTTCTTTCCTAAAAGTTCGCGCGAAATAATTTTTTTATCCTTCATCCGCTCAGCAATCGTTGATAAATCTGTAAATTCAAGTCCGCGCTCAAGATATTCATCACTCATCGTTGCGTGCATGATTTCCTTCATCATCACTTCTGCCTTTTGACCTTTCAGCCTATCGAAACTTTCCTTAACCTGATTTTTACCTGAATATTCGATGACTTTTCCGGTTTTCAAATCAACGAGGTGCAGACTGTAGTAAATTTCAGACATTGACTGGAAAACCTGTATGTGCTGAAGATTGAGCTCACGCGAGTTTATCAGTCTTTTTACGATGACCATGATATAGATGGCCGCAATCATCAGATAGACGAAAACGAGAAAAAGTGACTCAAGAGTTCTTGTAAGGAAATATCTGTATTTTAAAAATACAAAAATGTAGTAACCTTCGGTGAG
>JAILRX010000247.1 GCA_024697985.1 Treponemataceae bacterium
GACGGTGCCGACCTCGAACAAGAATACGAGCTTACTGAAAACACAGGCGACTATCAGAGCATATTGAACAAAGAAAAGCTTCATCAGGTCATAGACGACTTTTTGCAGAACAAGGCTTCTGACGGCAGAATCTACGTAGCCTTCGACACCGAAACAAACGGCCTTGATATAATGACTTCAAAACTCGCAGGCTTTTCGATTTGTGCCCAGGAGCGAAAATCCTATTACGTTCCTTTCGTGACAAAAGAAAGCGCAAACTCGCAGGATTTATTTTCTAATGCTCCTTCCTATGTGACGCAGGATCAGGCTTTTGAAGAATTGGCACGACTTTTCTTTAATCCTGAAGTTACCATGCTGATGCATAACGCAAAGTTCGACATCGAAATCTTGATTTCGAACGGCTTTTTCAAGAATTTCGGAAACGAATCAACTGGCGAAAGAGCGAATTTCAAATGCAAGGTTTACGACACGATGATTGCTGCCTGGCTTTTACAGAGTGAAAAGCAGTCGATTTCTCTTGAAAAACTTGCAGAAACAAAACTGCATCTCAAGACAATTCCATTTGAAAGTCTTGTTAAAAAAGGCGAAACCTTCTTTGACGTTGAGCTTGAAACCGCCGTCAGATACGGTGCAGAAGATTCCGACCTGACTCTGATGCTCTGGCATCATTTTGAGCCGATCCTAAAGGAACAGAATCTTTTCGACCTGTTTGAAAATCTTGAAATGCCCCTGATTCCGATTTTGGCTCAGATGGAAATATCTGGAATCCATATTGAAAAGCAGGAACTTGCTCTTTACGGACAGGAGCTTTCTTCAAACATCGAAACGCTCGAAAAGGAAATCTTTGAGATTACCGGCCACGAATTCAATATCGCTTCTCCTAAGCAGCTTGCAGAAGTTCTTTTCAATGAACGCGGACTTTCACCGACAAGGGGTAAAAAAGGCTCAACGGATTCAGAGGTTCTTGAAGAACTGAAAAATCAGGATGAACTTCCTGGCAAAATCCTTGAATACCGCAAGAACACGAAACTTAAATCAACCTATGTCGATTCACTGGCTGCCCTTGCGGACAAAAACGACAAGCTTCATACAAACTTTTTCCAGACAGGAACCGCCACCGGCCGACTTTCAAGCCGCGACCCTAACCTTCAGAACATCCCGGTAAGAGAAGAAAGCGGAAGGCGAATCAGGCAGAGTTTCAGTGCGGCAAAAGGCAATTCACTGATTTCTGCTGACTACGCACAGATTGAGCTTGTAATTTTGGCCCATCTTTCAGGTGATAAAAATATGTGTGATGCCTTCAACAACGGAATTGATGTCCACAAATCAACGGCCTCCTTGATTTTTGGAGTTGATGCTGAAAACGTAACTCCAGAGATGAGGCGAACTGCAAAGGTCATCAACTTTGGTGTCATTTACGGAATGAGCGCGTTCAAGCTGGCAAACGATCTTGGAATCACGAGAACCAGGGCCACAGAATTCATCAAGCAGTATTTTTCAACCTATTCTGGTGTACACAAACTGATTACAGACGTCATCACCAGCTGCAGTGAAACAGGCTACGTGGAAACGCTTTTCGGAAGGAAGCGCTACATCAGGGCCATCAACAGCGTGAACAAAGTTGAAAAGGCCGGAGCCGAACGAATCGCCGTAAACACCCCGATTCAGGGAACAGCTGCCGATGTCGTAAAAAAAGCAATGATCAGCGTTTACAATGCGCTTCAGGAAAAATTCCCGGAGGCAAAAATGCTGCTTCAGGTACACGACGAGCTTATCGTTGAATGCCCAGAAGAACAGGCCAAGGACGTAGCAGAACTCATCAAGGAGTGCATGGAAAACGTCGTCAAACTCAATGTGCCGCTCAGGGTTTCAGTTGAAATCGGAAAGCGATGGGGAGAATTCCATTGAAAAATTCCGGTCAGTTTCCAAAGACAAAGGTCATCGGGCTTACAGGACCGATGGCAAGCGGAAAAAATCTTGCAGCCTCAATTTTGGAAAGCTTTGGATGCGTAAGCGTTGATGCGGACCTTTTAGTCCATCAGGCCGTCGAAATGGCAAAACCTCAGATTCTGGAAACCTTCGGCGAAAAAGCCAAAGAAATGAAAATCGAAATCCTTGATGAGCAAGGAAAAATCAACAGAAGAGAGCTTGCAAAAATCGTTTTTCTTTCAGAAGAGAACCTGAAAAAGCAGGAAGGAATCGTCCATCCGATTGTTGAAAAACTTACACTCGACTTCATCGGAGAAAACAGCGACAAGGTCGTAATCGTAAATGCCACCGTCCTTCACAAAATTCCACTCGTCAAAAATTGTGACGCATTGATTTTCATCACAGCCCCTGCCTTAAAAAGACTTATCAGGGCAAAAAATCGCGACCATCTTGAAACAAAGCAGATTTTGCAAAGATTTCACAGTCAAAAACATTTATTTGCTAAATATAAAAAATTAAATTCCGATATATATAGAGTAATGAACTTTGGTTCAAAAACAAAACTTGAACGCTCTTTGAGCAAAGTTTTCAAGGAAATTATTTCTCTATAATATAAGGAATTTAGATATGGATCAAAAACGAACTCTTTGGATTGTTGCCGCAGTAGGATTATTCCTGCTCGTTGTAATTGGATTTGCTGCAATCATCTATGCACCAAAAGCCAGCTCTTCAAGACCGACAAATTCACTTCAGTCTTCAAATGACATTTGGACTTCCGCACAAAACTCAGATTTCATCCCGATTTATCCTGAAAAACGAGCTGCAGCAGGAACAGAAACTGATGAAAACTTCCTTCCAAGCGACTCTATGATGCTTACAGAAGATGCCGATTCTAAAACCGCTGACACAAAAACCGCTGATGCAAAAAACGCTGATGCCAAAACAGCCGATTCAGCAGAAATGCACGTAAGGGATTTGACCGTCATCAGTGAAAATACAAAATTCGTTTCAAACGGACAGACAATCGATTTGACAGGAATCATCAATACAAATCAGCCTACAGTAAACCAGAACAAGGTTGCTGAAACTCCAGCGCCTAAAACCGTTGAGACAAAACCTGTAAGCAGACCGGTTGTAAAAGCTGCACCAGCTCCTGCAAAACCTGCTGCAAAGGCCGCACCATCTTCAGCAAAACCTGCTGCAAAGGCCGCTACAGCAAGTGCTGCTACACAGAGCGTTCCAAAATTCTGGATTCAGGCTTCGTCTTACTCAAGCAAGAAAAATGCTGAAGAAGCACGAAACGCCTTGAGTGCCGAAAAGATTCCTGCTGAAATCTTTACTTACACAGATGCAAAAGGCGCTCTTTTCTACAGGGTTCGAGTTGGACCTTATTCAACAAAGAGCGAAGCAGAATACTGGCAGACAAGAATCAAGTCTATCAGCAAGTTTGCAAACACTCAGACTTATATAACAAATTCAACTGCTAAAGCAAAATAAGCTTAGCAGGCAAAATATCAGAAAGGCAGAGCCAAAAGCATAAAAGCGAAGGTTCTGCCTTTTTTTTTAACTCAAAATTGATTTTTCACACAATAAATTATGTATGGAAATAAAAAAATCAATTTTGTTTCTCATGATTTGTCTTTTTTCGCTGTTTGCATCTGATGCAAAAACTTCACAAAGCAAGGGCATTCTTTTGCAGGGAAAATACAAATACGAAAACGAAGCAAATCTGTTTGCATTGAAACTTCAGGACAATCTTTTTTCTTCAGTCGTCCACACAGAAATCTACCCGGAAAGCGGCTTAAAAAACTGGGGTACACGATTTTATGACGGAAATCTTTATCTAAATCTGGGTAGCTTAAGTTTTTCAGGTTTGAAAAGCCGCATGAACAACCCGAACTGGCAGGGAATCGATGCGCTTAAAACAATAAAAGTTGATTCGCTCAAAGCCAGAAGTCAAAACCCCGCCACCTGGTCAAGTTCCACGCCTTTTTCAGCCTTTGCAAGCTATACGCTGCCACTGGAAAACACAGTTTCTTTTAAGCCTGCTTTTTCGTTTGTCTGGACGCCTTCCTTTATTAAAACCGAGGATGAAAAAACTGATGAAGAAATTTTTACCGATAGTTCTCTTTATTTTGCAAGTCTTCTTTTTCCTTTTAGATTTAAGGCTAAAAAAAGTGGCAGCATCAGGCTCGATTTTACGCTTAACTACGGCACAAATTACCTTGAAAACAATGAGAAAAGCTGGTACTTGGATGAACCTTTTTTTCAAAGCGAAAGGCAGCATTTATTCATGGAAACGCTTTATTTTTACAGCCGGTATTTTTCTTTCCAGACTCTTTTTGGACAGAACTCAAGTCCACAAGGTTCTGTTAAGCTCTACAACAGAACTGATGCGCTCTTAACAGTTGATTTTTCACGTGACGCACATTTTTCGACCGAAGCACGCCTTCTTTTATGTCAGAACGACTTGCATTCCCTTTCAGGCAAAACACTTCGAGTCCCCCTGCACTATTGCATTCTTCCAGAATTCACATTCGACTTGAAAAACTCAAGTCTTTCCTTTTCTTTCCTGTTTGATGCGCAATACAAGTATTCAGGCGGGAAAGAAGCACAAAGCCTGAATTCAAATCTTTATCAGGGAGCTGTCGAACTGGATTTTCTTTACTGGAATCTGAGCACAAAATACACGCACTCTGATGTCAATGAAGTTTACCTTGGATTTTGGGTTCAGGCTTTAAAAAACAAGACAGCAAGATTGAATTTAAACGGAAGCCTTAAATTTCAAAATGAAATCTGGAGTGCGACTTTTCTTGCCCGATGCACTTTTTTTTCAAAACAGGATTCATTCTTGCTGACGGCCTCATTTTCACTCCAGGATGACTATCAATTTCAGACCCTTTCCTGGCAAGGCAAATTATCCTTTTCGTGTTTTGGATTTACAGGGGGCTGCACAATAAAAAAAGCAGCGTTCAAATCAGACTCGGCTGATTCAAACACTGCCTTCGATTTTTATCTTGGGTATTGCGCCAAATTTTGAAAACTAAAAAGAGTTGTCCAAATTTTCGCTTTCAATATCCTTGAAATATTTTGCAGTTCCGCACTTGATTTCGTCCGTAGCATCCTCGTCGCAAACGATTACGGCCTTTTTGTGAAGCTGCAGTGCACTGACTGTCCACATCTGGCTTACACCGCCTTCGATTGCATGCTGCAAGGCACGGGCCTTGTTATGACCTGTAATCAAAATCATTACTTCGTCTGAATCACAGACAGTTCCGACACCAACAGTCAATGCCGTATCAGGAACCTGCGAAATATCGCCGTCAAAGAAGCGCGAATTGACCTGAATCGTTTCTTTTGTCAAAGTCTTGATTCTGGTGCGACTTGAAAGAGATGAGCCTGGTTCATTGAAAGCAATATGTCCGTCTACGCCGACTCCGCCTAAAAACAGACGGATTCCGCCACTGGCAGCAATTGCCTTTTCGTATGCGGCACATTCAGCTTCCAAATCCTGAGCCATTCCGTTAAGAATATGCACATTCTCTTTTTTGATGTTAATCTTGCTGAAAAAGTTATCCCACATAAATCTGTGGTAACTCTGCGGATGATCTTCCGGAAGTCCAACATATTCATCCATATTGAAAGTAACGACGTGCTCAAACGAAACTTTTCCTTGCTCGTAAAGAGAAATCAAAGCTTTATAAGTTCCAAGTGGAGTACTTCCAGTAGGCAATCCAAGTACAAAAGGTTTTTTTGCAGTAGGAGCAAAATCATTTATGCGTTTTGCAATATGATTTGCTGCCCAGATACTGCATTTTTCATAATCATCCTGAATGATAACTCTCATTTAATGACCTTCTTTATATCAGTCTGATTCTTTTGAAAGAACCAAATTTGTAATGATTCCAAGAATCAAAGCACATGCAACAGTTCGAATTTCTACTTTTCCGAAATGAACGACCATTCCGCCAACACCTGTAATGAAAATTACTGATGCAACGAAAAGATTTCTATTTTTGTTCAAATCAACAGTCTGGAACATCTTGAATCCTGAAACTGCGATGAATCCATACAAAGCGATACAAACACCGCCCATTACGCAACTTGGAATTGTTTCAAGGAAGGCTACAAGTGGTGAAAGGAGTGAGAAAACAACACAGAGGATTGCACACCACCAGATTGAAATTGTAGAAGCGTTTCGTGTGATTGCTACACATCCGATTGATTCACCGTATGTTGTGTTAGGACAGCCGCCGAACAAAGTACTTACCATAGTTCCTACACCGTCTCCCAAAAGAGTTCTTGTAAGGCCAGGTTCTTCAAGAAGGTTTACGCCGACGATTGAAGAAAGGTTTTTGTGGTCTGCAAGATGTTCTGCAAATACAACGAAGGCAACCGGTACATAGGCAGCAAACAATGTAAGGATGTAAGAGCCTGTGATTCCTTTAAGACCTTCGATTCCACCCTTTACAAAAGCAAATTGTGGAAGTGCGATATATCCAGAAACTGAATGCCAGTCAAGGTTCTTGAGAGCACCGTAATTGATTACGATGAATGAAGGAACATCAGCAAGATATCCGATCAAAGCGTAGATTGAAGCGACGATGTATCCTGCAAGAATTCCGATGATGAAAGGAATGAGTTTTCCGATTTTCTTTCCGTAGGTTGAGCAGATCATCGTAACGAACAAAGTGATGAGTCCGCAAACCAAGGCTACGTTAGAACTTCCGCCTTCTACGTTAGATCTCATCAAATCGCCAACAGCGTTTCCAGAAAGGCTCAATCCGATGATTGCAACAGTTGGTCCGATGATTACAGGCGGCATAAGTTTATCAATCCATTTTACACCGCAGAATTTAACTACAATCGCAATGATTACATAAACGAGACCGGCCATGACTGCACCGATAATCAATCCCCAGTAACCTACTGAAATTGAAGCGGCTCCACCAAAGGCGCTGAACATTGATCCGATGAAAGCAAAAGAGCTTCCCAAGAATACAGGGCTGGCGCTCTTTGTAAAAAGCAAATACACGAATGTTCCGATTCCGGCTCCAAAAAGAGCTGCAGAAGCTGTAAGGCCATGTCCTACGATAGCAGGAACGGCAATTGTAGCAGCCATGATAGCCAAAAGCTGCTGGATGGCAAACAGAATTACCTTGCCAAAACTAGGTTTATCCTTGATTTTATAAACCAAATCCATTTTTTCTTCCTCCGTTTTTTCAACTTTTAATTGCTTATAATTTTTCCATCCAAAATCTTTACGACACGGTCGGCCAAATCTACGATTTTCTGGTCATGTGTCGAAAAAATAAAGGTTGTTTCAAATTCCTTGTTTATTTCTTTCATCAGCTGAAGTATCTGATTTCCCGTTTCAGTATCGAGGTTTGCCGTCGGTTCGTCGGCCAGGATGATCGGGGCCTTTGTCGCAAGGGCGCGGGCTATGGCAACACGCTGTCTCTGTCCGCCTGAAAGTTCGTTCGGTCGATGAGTAACCCACTTTTCAAGGCCTACTCGATTGATCAGATACATGATCCATTCTTTCTGTTCCTTTTTTTTCATGCCGCGGATATTTTCGATTCCAAGATGAAAAGGATATTCGATATTCTGATAGACGTTCAGGACAGGGAAAAGATTGAAGCTTTGGAAAATGATGCCGACATTGTTCTTTCTGATTCTGCAGATGCGGCTGTCAGCTTCACGTGAAATCTTGCCGTTTTTTATATAATACTTTTGATCTTCATCAGTAAAAACCGGGTTGCCGTTAATAAAAACTTTACCGGCATTGGGCATATCAATCAAACCTAAAATATTAAGAATAGTAGATTTGCCGCTTCCAGAAGGACCTGAAATAGTCAAAAACTCACCTTTTTCAATTGAAAGATTGATGTCTTTAAGAGCCTCTACCTGGATTGCACCCATTTGATAGATTTTTTTGATGTCTTTAAGTTCGATTAGTGCCATCAATATTAAATGGTACGAGAAACACATAAATTTGTCAATTAACGGCCACCTCCTAAACAACTGATTAAAGCTTTTTAAAATTACAATTTACCTTAAAAAAAATCTTGACATATCGTCCTTACGACTTAGAATTGAAAGAGCATCAAAAAGTACAATATATAAAGAAGTAAATTATGTCTAAGAAAAAAGAACTTTCTGCTAAAAATTTAATTTTCATCACTTGTATTGCAATTGCAGCCCTGCTTGCTGTAATAGCAGTGTCTTTTTCTCTTTATTTCCTTACAACATCGTCAATGAAAAAACAGACAGCACAGTTGCGTCTTGAGCTCAATGATTCGATCGTAAGTGCTGTAGAAAAAAAATTCGACTCCAACTTCATGTTCCTGACGTTTGCACAGCGAATTGTTGATGAAAACTTTTCAAACACTTCAATTCCGCTCAACAGAATTTTTCCAGCCCTTGAAAAGGCACTCAAAAAGACTTCCGAAGATTTTGGAATCGAGAATGTCGTTATTCTGAACAAGGACGCAAACATCTTCCTTACAGGACAGAAAACCGGATTGGAAAGCCAGTCGTTTTTCCAGGAAGCACTGGAAGGCAAAAAAACAATTTCCAGCCTGACAAAATCTCCGGTTAGTGGCAATGACGTTTTCCTTTTCTGTGCGCCGATTTTCCAAACCGGAAAAACAATCGGAGTATTGATTGCAGAAGAATCGCTTTCATCAGTCGAAGAAATCCTGAAATCTTCAAACACCTTTTCATCAAAGTCCTTCATCCGACTTTCTGATGAGATGGGAAACTATCTTGCAACATCAGACAACTTTGAGCTTAACGGCGCAAAATCGGTACTCGAAGACATCGAAAACATGTGGGATGATGTTGAAAAAGGCCGGGCCATTCTGCGTGATGCCAGAATCAACAATAAGACAGGCTACGTTCTTCATAAGCGTGACGGCGTAATGTACATGAACATTTACACGCCGATAAAATACAACCGATGGTTCGTCTGCTCGGCTATTCCAGAAAATGCTTTTTCTAAAAAACGAGTAATCAATGCAATCGTGATGGTTACGATAAGCCTTCTTCTCAGCGCCGCAATGATCGGAGCCCTCGGTTACATCGCCATCATCCAGCTCAAATATCAGAAAAAACTTCATTATCTTGCCTACACAGATTCTTTGACAGGAAAAGGCAACTACAAATGGTTTTTGGATGAATCAGAAAGAATCGTAGAAGAAAATCCTAAAACAAAATACGCAATTGTTTCCATAAATATCATTCACTTTAAGCTTTACAACAAGCAGTTCGGAAGGATGAAGGGTGATGAAAAACTCATCTCTGTATTCCAGAACCTTGAAGACTGTCTTCGCGACGAAGAAATTATGGCAAGGGCAAACGCCGACAACTACAGGCTTTTGATGAAATACGAGGATGACGTAAACCTTATCGTCGAGCGATTGAAGGCAGCTTCCATTGAAATCAACCAGTCTGAACTTGATATTAAGGGAAAAAATCCATACCTGATTACGCTTTGTGCCGGAGTTTGTCCCGTAGACGAACTGGCTGAAAATGGAAAGATGGAAAAACTCGACATTCTTTCTTGCTGCGACCGAAGCTCAATCGCAATGAACGGTGCAAAACCGGTACTCGAGTCATTCCTGCAATGTGGAATCTTCAATGAAGATGATTTGATTGCCATGAATTCCCAGAAGGTCATCGAAAACCGAATGAGAACTGCACTCAAGGACGAAGAATTCATCGTTTATCTTCAGCCTAAATACAGCCTCAAGGAAAATAAGATTCTTGGAGCAGAAGCCCTCGTCCGATGGGAAACACCAAGCCGAGGAACTGAAATGCCAGGCAGCTTCATTCCGATTTTTGAAAGCAACGGCTTTATCCTGGACCTGGATCTTTTCGTATTCGAAAAAGTCTGCCACATGATCCGAGCATGGCTTGACCGTGGAATCGACCCGATTTTGATTTCGGTAAACCTTTCGCGCGCTTATCTGAACAACCTCAGCTTCATCGAATCTTTTGAAGCCATCCGTAAAAAGTATGACGTTCCGCCAAAATACATTGAACTTGAAATCACGGAAACCGCTGTAATCGAAAACACATCAATCCTTACAGACATCGTAAATGTGATTCACAAGCTCGGCTATTTCTGCTCTATTGATGATTTTGGTTCAGGATATTCCTCACTCAATTTGCTTAAGGAAATTCCAGTTGATACGATCAAGCTCGACAAAGGCTTCTTTTCGGGCAAGAATGCCGGCTCTCTCCAGAGCGCCACAATCGTTCGAAGCGTAATCAATCTTGCAAAAGATCTTGATATGAAAACTGTTTCAGAAGGAATCGAAGATGAAAAGCAGGTTGCCTTCCTCAAGGATGCAAAATGCGACATGATTCAGGGATTCTTCTTCTCAAAGCCTATTCCAACGACAGAGTTTGAAAAAATGGCCTTTGGTCTTGTTATTTCAGAACAGACGCAGCTTTCAAACATGAACATTGATGAATTTGATATGGAAGAAGACAATTTCGGTTCATTCAACAACAATGATTTCCCTGCCGCTGACCAGCTTTTCAACGGCCAAGACTAAAATCAAAAATTAAAAGGATAAAACGAATTTTTTCCGAACGCCGAGCACTCAATTCCATAATGCTGGACTTCATAGCGCTCGGTCTGACCAGGATATTCGATTATTGAAAAACTTGGGATGTCAGTACCACGCGGCCTTGAGCAGCTTCCTGGATTCACAAGCATGGTTCCACCAACTTCTTCGATTCGCGGAAAATGCGTATGACCGTAAAGCACGATGTCGGCATTGTAATTTTGAGCTTCGTGTAAAAGCAAATCAGGATTTGATGAGACTGAAAAGCGATGTCCATGAGTTACAAAAATCTGTCTGCCGGCTGCAACAAATCCAACCGAATACGAACAGTTCAGCGGTCCTGATGAAACTGCCGTTTCATAGATTTCACGGTCGCAGTTTCCGCGGACAAAGGCGATTACCGGTGGTATTTTAGCCATCAACTTTACGTCATGATACGCATCGTTGACTATCGAAATCAATTCGCGTAAGCCGTCGCCACAAAAAACGAGAGCGTCAGAAACCAGACCGAATCCGTCAATTATATCGAGCAGGACATCCTTATTCCCATGACTGTCAGAAATAACCAGAAGCCGTGCACTCTGCTTTTTAGCCAAAGATTCAACGCTTTCAATTGAGCCGAGCAAACATCCATTTTCCTGCAAGAGAGAATTCATTACTTAGAAGCTTTTCCTTTTTTCTTTCGTTCAGGCTGCTGCTTTTCAACGTATTTAAGAACAAAATGATTTTTTGCCTTAAGCCCCGTAGAAGAATCAACATAAGAACCGACTTTCCAGTCCTGTCCGTACAGTTTGGAAATAACTTCCTGAATTGAGCTTTCCTTAAACAGATTTTCGCCGGAAACTGATTTTATTGTTCGTTCCAAAATGAACTGGGTCTTTTCGATATGCTGCATCGAAGCTTCTTCTGCAATTTCAACTTCCATTTCAACAGTTTTTTCAGGCTCAACAAAGTCAATTACGACGTCAGAATCGGCTTCTGTGCTGAGCACATCATCCTGTGAAAACAGAGAAATTATAAAGCAGTCTCTTTCGGCATCCTTAATTCTTGCCAGGGCCTTGTGGGTATATTCTGGAGCGCCAAGCGTAATCAGCGCCTTGCAGTTATTTTCTTCAACATAATATGAAAGGTTTGAAATTCGTCCGGCACCACCTGCTGAAAAATCATCAGGGAAAACAAAATGAACGATTAAGCCGCCATCCTGAATCAGACCAAACTTGTCGGAAAGGTGTGCTATGCTGTTCTGGACGAATTCCGGATCGTTATAGCCGTATCCATACAAAATTGCAACATGACCAGTTTCCGGATCCCATTTTGTTTTATCAACCTTTTTTTTGCATGAACACAAAGAAATTGATGTTAAAACGCACAAGCACAAAATTATAAGTTTAACTGATTTTTTCATATCGCACCCATAAAAGACCACAAAAATGCTTTCTGTAATTCAAAGCCATAATTTTCATGGCCAGGACAAACTATCGTATTTTTTGGCAGCTTTAAGATTTTTTTAAGCGAGTCATGGATGTCCATGTCACTTCCGCCTGCCAAATCAGTGCGGCCGTAGTTATAGAACATCATCGTATCGCCTGTAAATAAGATTTTTCGTTTTTTATTATAAAGGCAGGTTGAGCCTTGAGTATGCCCCGGAGTTTCGATAACTTCCCAGTCTGAGAAAATAACATCACCGTCTTTGACAAAAACATCAGCAGGAACGATTTCCTGTCCAGTCTTCAAAGTCTGCAATACAAAACTTCCCATTCCGCCGGAAGAAAAGGTCCTGTACTGCACATCGTAGGATCCAGGTCCTAAAAAAGGTCTATCCCGACTTCCGATATAAATCTTAACGTCAGGATAAATTTTCTTGAGGAGGTTCAAACCTGCAACATGGTCAAGATGACCATGCGTCAGATAGATTGATGAAAAGGTTAACTCCTGTTCTCGACAGATTTCATCGATTTCGTGGATTAAAGCTGTGCACGCATCCCCCGGATCAACTATGCAAAGTTTATCCTCATAGGAAAAAAGAAAGCAATTTACTTCAAAGTCGCCCAATGTAAGGCAAACTATATCATCCACGAAATAACCTCAAAAGTTTATGCTTCTACTTCCTGGTTGTCGGTTTCTGCTGCTGCAGAACTGTCCGTTACAGGAGAAGCATTTTCTGTTCGATTCTTAGGAATTGAATGAGCAACGTTCAAGTTTTTACCTCTGAACTGATAGCCATTCAATGTTCCGATTACAGTTTCAGCATCCTCTTTATACAAAGTTACGAAAGAGTAATTATCCATTGTTCGGATTGAACCGATTCTGTCGCGATCAACATGACAAACCTGTGTAATGATTCCAACCAAGTCACGAGGTTTTACGTGCCTGTTCTTTCCGATTCCGATAAAAATCTGTGCAGCACTTTCTTCTGGAATAATAACTCGTGGAGGTCGTGGAGCCGACTCTGTTTCCGGAGCTGCAGAAGAAGATTCTGCATTGTTTCTTCTGTTGTTTCGATTAAAATCGCTGTTGTTTCGGCCATGTCGAAAGTTTCTTGAACCTTCTTTCTGGCACATCTGTGCAGCCAAATATGCAGCTACATAAGACCTAAGATTAAAAGGTACATTCTTCTTAAAAACACTGCGGTATTCATTCAAGACGAGAGGGTCTTCGTCGATACGTACTTTCTCGACAGCATCCTTAAAAATTGCTGCCAATTGATCCATGTCGATTGGTAAATCTTTTTTGTTTGACATAGAATTCTCCTGAAAAAATAGTTTTCAGTTTCAAAACGCCTTATTTTTTCAAGTCAGCTCGTTTTGAAACAATTTTTCCAGCCAGACCATATTCAACAGCTTCCTGTGCGTTCATCCAATAATCACGCTCGGTGTCTTTCTTTACCTGCTCTAAATCTTTGCCAGTTTCTTCTGAAATAAGGATGTTTATCTTTTCCTTTGCTTTTTCTAATTCCTGTGCATGAATTTCAATATCAGTTGCGACACCTTTCATTCCGCTCAATGGCTGATGGATTAAATAATGACTGTTTGGCAACGCTATTCGATTTTCTTTTGGAGATGCAAGAAAGATCAAAGCGCCGGCACTTGCTACTAACCCCATACCCACAGTTACAACAGGAGCATTTACGAAACGTATCATGTCGAAAATTGCATAACCAGAATCGACATCGCCACCAGGTGAATCAATGAAAATATAGATTGGATCATCTGATGCTGCTTCCAAAATAAGCAACTGATTGACAATTTTTTCAGCAAGAGCTTTGTTGACTTCGCCTGAAAGTAAGATTTGACGGGTTTCGAGAAGTTTACCTAAAAGTGCTTCAGAACTTTTAGCGTTTGACTCTTTTTCATCGTTTTCTTCTTCAAAAAACATAAAACTTTCTCCAAATTAATTACGCTGCTCACCAGCATTTATTTAAATATAACAAAATTATCCGGTTTTAGCAATCTTTTTGAGATTCTATATGTAAAGAAACTGCCGAAGATGTTACAGGCCTTCTTTTTTGGCCTGATTCCAGAACTCGTCCATTATCGAAAGATTCCCCTGCTCCATTTCGATGCCCTTTTCGTTCATTTTCTCTTCGACAAAGGCATATCGGTCACGAAACTTTTTATTGGTTCTCGAGAGGGCCACTTCCGGGTCGATTTTTAACTTGCGTGCAAGATTGACGATTGAAAAAAGAGCGTCTCCAAGTTCAGCTTCGATATCTTCCTGAACTCCTGAAGATTGAGCTTCCTTGAGTTCATCCAGTTCTTCATAAATTTTTTTCCAGACATCATCCGTGTTGTCCCAGTCAAAGCCTTTTTTTGCAGCCTTTTTCTGGATTTTATACGACCTGAGAAGCGGAGGAAGTCCATACGAAACTTCATCCAGGCAGCATTTCTGTTTTCGGCCTTCAACCTGCTGCTTGATTTTTTCCCACTGATTCACAACCTGGTCGCCGGTCTTGATTTCCCCGCTTGATTTGACGCAATCTGCGCCTTCCTGAGTTTTTGGCGGCCAAACGTGCGGATGGCGCCTTACGATTTTTGAACATACACCGTTCAAAACCTGTGCGAGCGTAAAATCATTTTTTTCTTCGTAAATATTTGAAATCAAAACGGAATTTAAAAGCACGTCTCCGAGTTCCTCACAGACATGAGACGGATCATCCTGATTGATGGCATCAACTGCCTCATAGCACTCCTCGATTAAAGGCTGCCTCATGGAAACCGGAGTCTGTTCCCTGTCCCACGGACATCCATCTGGAGCGCGGAGTTTTTTCACGATTTTATAGAGGCGCTCAAATGCCTGATCGCAAGTTGCATCCTCGTACAAAGAATCATCTGTTATGTCTTTTTCGTTGATTTCACTCATTTTATTCTCCATTTATTCCAGATTTATTGTCCGCTCGCTTTTTAACGCAAAATTGAATTGATGACTTCATCGGTCGTCGTGCCGTAATACAAAAAGCCATAAATTGCGGCGGCACTCAGA
Source organism: Treponemataceae bacterium (assembly GCA_024697985.1). GTDB lineage: Bacteria > Spirochaetota > Spirochaetia > Treponematales > Treponemataceae > RGIG9060. Next base: position 14,985 of record JAILRX010000247.1, read on the forward strand.
ACTTTTTTGCCGTAACCGCGACTTTCCTGAATCGGAAGCATTTCGATAAAAATATCAATCGGTACATTCGGATATTTTTTGTGCCAGTTTCTTACACGCGTAATTCCGCTGTTATACGAAACGATGGCGCTCATGACAGAACCGTCCAGACGTCGGATCATTTCAGCAAAATAGAAACAGCCGAATTCAATGTTTGTACCTGCATCCTTCAAATCGTAGGCTGAAATTTTAAGTTTTTTGGCAATATCATTGGCCGTTGACGGCATCAGCTGGCAAAGTCCGATTGCACCTGCAAACGATTCTACATTTTTATCAAAGAAACTTTCACTGTGAATAAGGCCGTACATCAGATACTTTTCAAGCCCGTACTTTTCTGTCATCTTATGTACTTCTTTTTTATAGAACTGCGGATAATAAAGCTCGTACAAGGCAAGATTTTTTCCACCGCCTTCCGTAAAAATCGCCCAGCTTGCCAGACGCAAAACATACGGATAAAACGACTCGTCTTTTTTGGCAAGTTCGTTCACTTTATAGGCAAGATTCGCAACATAATCAGAACTGACATATTTTCTAAAATTCTTGTATACAGAATAAAGTTCCTTTATCCTCTTGTGCTTCAAGGCGTAATCCAAAAATTCGATTACTTCTTTTGTCGTTTTTTCATCAGGAGTCGAAAACTCTTCGTTCACAAAAAGAGTCTCAAGAGCAGCCTTAGGCGTCATACCGAGCCGTTCTGCACTCAGCATGATGTAATAAGTCGAGCTTGCAGGATTTTCAATTACCGAGCGAAACAGTTTGTCTTCATCAAATGATGAAAAAGAAGCTCGGTTCACAAAACCTTCCTGTAAAAGTCGGGCAAAGATGTAATTGTAGTACCCCTTCACCTTTTCTGCTGCAAAGCGAGAAACGAGGGAGTTCATATTGCAGAACGCCGTCCATCTTCTTCCTGAAAGCATGTTTACGAAAACCTGCTCGAAAAGGTCCGAATAATAACCCTTGCTCTTTATCGTAGGCCCGTATTTTTCAAGGGCTGCAAGAAAATCCGCTTCAGAAACGGTCTTCCTTTCGCTCAAGTAGTACCACAAAGCATTGTCGTAAGTCGCATCTGAAAAGCTGCATTCTGCCGAGGCAAGAAATTCATCAGAAGAGTTTTTCAAGTCCTTGGCCTTGTCGTAAAGACGTCCCGCATAAAAGTGGAGATAAAAACTTTCCCTGCAGTTTCCTTTCTCTCTTGCAACTGATGCAAATTTTTGGGCCCATTCGGCATTGTCAAATTTTTGAGAAAACAGGATGAACTTTCCAAAGTCTGAAACCTGACTTGGCTTCAAGTTTTCAAGCGAAAAAGATTTTCCGTATTCTTCATCGAAAATTTCTTTTGCACCAAGATAGTCCTTGTCGGCAACCAGAACCCTGAATTTCAAGAAGGTCTTTTGCGGAAATTCCTCATCCTGATATCTAAGCAAAAAGTCTTTGTGATAGTCATTTACCGCAGTTTCCTGCATGAAATAAAGGACGTATTCGTCATCAAAATTATATTTTCCAAGCGAACGTTTTGTTTCAAGAAGCGAAATTGATTTGCAATATTGAAACCAGCTTCTCTGCAAAAAATCCAAGTCCTTGCGTGCAAGCATGACTTCACATTCGCTGAGGGCTTTTGAATACTGACGGTTGTCCACGAGGGCCTGAACGTAAAGGTTTTCCACGTCGATTTCTAGCACGTGAGTCGTCTTCTTGCACTTTTTTGTATAGGAAAGCCTTTTGTTGGCAGGTGCAATCTTACAAAGTTCCTGCAATGCCAGATATTCTTCGACTGAGTTGTTCGCCTTGAGAGCCTTTTCAAAATGTTTTTGGGCTTTTACGGTGTTTCCACGATCGAGCTGCTCCATCCCAAGAAAATAGCTGTCTGACGCAGAACAGCCTGCGCTCAACATAAAGCACAGGCTTAAAACCACAAAATGAGGTATTCTATTAAGTTTTATATGCATACAAATCTAAATGACACCTTATTTAGGCGGAATGTCCAGATTTTTTCCTGCAATGATAAGGTCAGGATTCTGAATGTTGTTGTAATCAGCAAGGAACTGATACTGCCAAGGTGTTTTATAATAAGTTTTCGAAATATCCCACAAAGTATCGCCCCATTTAATCTTGTAGTTGATTACTTCGCTGCTAGAAGATTTTTCTGAATTCTTGTTTACAGGTTCAACTACTGGAGTTTCAACGATTACGATTTCATCCTCGCGGGCTGCATCGCTGCTTTCGTTTTCAACAACTTCAACTTTTACTGATTCTGCAGGTTTTGCCTGTGCCTTTGGCTTGATTGCAAAAAGGTAAACCAAAAGAGCGGCAAGAGCAAGAACTACGACAACTCCGCAAATAACTACAGGAATCAAAACTTTCTTTTTCTTGTCTTTTGCAGTTTCATCAAAAGTATCTTCATCGTAAAGTGGTGAAGAATATGAAGACTGAGGCTTTTCTTCTTCGAACGTCTTGTCGTCAAAATCAAAGTTTGTATCTGTTTCTTCAGTTGTATCTGATGTGTCTGATGTATCAGCAAGAGTTGGTTCATCACAATTAAGATCATCATCAAGATTCAAGTCTGTATCAAGATTGAGGTCATCATCCAACTTCATATCATCATCAAGTGAAGGAAAATCATCTGTTTCAGTTTTAGAATCATCTTCTGGGAGTTTGAAATCGTCCATATCGTCCATAATTGTACCTTCCTCTAAATTATTTACATCATCATTATTAACTGCTGAATCTGAACCCTCAATCATCAAAGAGTCCATATCATTGTATTCATCAAGATTCATTTCTTCGGTCTTGTCGTCTGCCATTTCTGTCTCCGAATTTTCAGTTTTGTCCTTACTGCTGGCAAAGGCCGCACCGACAGCCGCACCTGCTATTCCGGCAGCAACCGCTGTACCAAATTTAGAATAATCTTCCTCGGCTGGTTCTTCTTTTTCAGAGTCACCTAAAGATACTTCCAGACTATTGCTTTTTCCAGTAAGTTCGTCAGTAACTTCAGCAGAAAGATTGCCGTCATCATCAATTTTAACGCTAAGACGCAGATTTGTTTCGCCTTTTTCCTGAGGACTAAGACCATCAATCGTCAAAGTACCGACATAATTATCATCAGTAATATTATCGGCATCTGTTTTGTACAAGTTTATTTGAACTTTCGTCTGGTCATCAGCGACTGTGGTAAGACGGATGTCTTTGGATTGAGAAGGATTGTCGTTCATTATTGGATAAAAAGAACCGTCTGCAAGTTTTATACCGATTTCGTTATTCATCGTAACTCCAAGATTATGTTATTATGCATGGACTTAAATGTCAATTATTTTTTTTCTTGACACTTGCAAAAAGGTTTAAGATAATAGAAAAGATATGGAAGCATTATTCCCGATTTTAATTGCAGCTGTAATTGTAATTTCTATAGTCGTTTTAGTTATAGTTTTAGTTTCAGCGCGAAAAAAAATTTCAACAAAAAAACCTGCAAAACAAAAAGGTAGACAGACTATCATCACGGAAGCAACGCGAAAACTGGCTTCCGATCCTCATAACGTAATGGCTCTTCATGAACTCGGTGATTTGTATTACCAGGAAAAAAACTGGGAAAAAGCCATGCCTATCTTCGAATCGCTTTCAGGACTCGCACAGACCAGAAAGGGAATCAACATTGAAGAAGTAAACCTCAAGCTTGGAATCTGTGCTATCAACTGCAACAATTCGTCACTCGCCTTCAACGCATTGATGACAGCACGAAAAATCAATCCGGATACTTTCGAAGTCAACTTTTACATGGGAAAAACCTTGTACACCCTCAAGGAATACGACAAGGCTGTTCCTGTATTGAAAAAAGCAATCACAATTAACAACGAATTTCCGGAAACATACGAAATTCTCGGTAACACATTTTACGAAGCAAAAAAACACAGGGACGCGCTTCCTTACCTCAAAAAGGCCTTGGATTTCCATCCTGAAAACAAGGAATTGCTCTACAAGATGGCGGACAGCCTTATAGAATCTGGAAACTCGGACAAGGCCATCAAGATTTTCCTCCATCTGCGCGCTGATCCTAACTATGGAGCTCAAAGCTGTCTCCAGGCCGGAAAATATCATCTTAAAAACAATAAATTTGAAGAAGCAATCAAGGATTTTGAAATCGGTCTTAAACACGTTAAGGCTCCAAGCGAAATTCTCCTTGAAATAAAATACAGACTTGCGACCTGCCACTTAAAATCAAACAACATTCCTGCCGGACTTACACTCCTCAAGGAAATTGCAAATTCAGCCCCGAACTACAAGGACGTAAAGGTACTGATTTCAAAATATCAGGAATTGAATTCAAACTCAAACCTCAAGACTTATTTGATTGGAACGACAAGCGAATTCGTTGCACTTTGCCGAAAAATCGTTGTCATCTTCTATAAACATTCTCACGTAAAAATCGTGGACATCAACGTAACATCAGAATGTGCTGAAATTTTCACAGAAATCGAAACTGATAAATGGGAAGATACCGTCATGTTCCGTTTCTATAGAACGACTGGAGCTACCGGAGAATTTTTCCTCCGCGACTTCCACTCAAAGATTCGAGACGAAAAAGCCGGACGAGGAATCTGCTTTACGGCAGGAACCTATACCGACGAAGCAAGAACCTTTGTTGAAGGCCGTCCAATCGACCTGGTTGAAAAAGCTCAGCTTTCAAAAATTCTTTCAACCGTTGAAACAACAAATCTTATGACAATGTAACGAGGTGTTTCATGCTAAAAAAAGGCCTTGAAGAACTTGGCTTTTCGGCAGAAAAAATCGAAGAAATCCTGCCAAGGCTCGAACTTTATATAAAGGAACTTCAGGAATTTCAGAAAATCTGTCATTCGGCACTCGGTGCTGAATCCTACGAAGAAATTGTTTCAAAGCACATTCTCGACAGCATCGCGCCTTACAAAATCCTTCAAAATCTGATTGATGAAATCAAGAAAGCGAACGGTCCGGATTACAAAATTGAAATTGCGGATGTCGGTTCAGGAAACGGATGTCCTGGAATCCCGCTTGCTATAGTTTTCCCGGAATACCATTTTACGCTCATCGAAAGAATGACAAAACGGACCGCCTTTTTGGAAAAAGAAGTTTCTGTCATCCAGCTTGATAACGTTACCGTAAATACAGTTGAAGTGGAAAGAGTTGCTCAGCAGAGCTTTGACATCGTAGTGTTCAGGGCTTTTGCACCGTTTGCAAAAAAAATGATTCGTCCGCTTTTAAGGATTCTTCGTCAGGGCGGAAAACTTGCCGCTTACAAAGGTCAGCAGAAAAAGACTGCGGAAGAACTGGCGGGAGTAAAAGAATGGGCGCCGGAATGGGAAATGTTACCTGTTGAAGTACCATATCTAACCGAATTCCAGCGCCACATTGTGGTCATACCAAAAGCTAAATAGTTAGGTTATGCCTGTTTTTCTGAAGA
>JAILRX010000249.1 GCA_024697985.1 Treponemataceae bacterium
CATGAATAAATTTTACCACGATTTGGGCTAATAAGCCAATTTTGAATAAACAATTTGCTTTTATCAAAATCCTCACATATACTAATCTAAATACTTTTCAGAGGTGAAACATGGCTAAATTTTTTAAATGCAAGAAATGCGGTAAAATCGTCGAGATAGTAAATGAAGGTTGTCCTGTTATAGTTTGCTGCGGCGAAGAAATGATGGAACTTAAGGCTAATACAACTGATGCTGCTACAGAAAAACACGTTCCGGTAGTTGAAGTTTCGGGAAACGAAGTGACTGTAAAGGTTGGTTCGGCTGTACATCCGATGGAAGAGGACCACTATATTCAGTGGATCGAAATCGAAACAGACAAAGGCGTTCAGAGAAAGTACCTGAAACCAGCTCAGGCTCCTGAAGCAAAATTCATCCTTGCTGATGAAAAACTGATTGCTGCTTACGAATTCTGCAACAAGCACGGACTTTGGAAAAAAGACGTGTAGTCCATACGGAAAACGGTTTTAATTAAAATTACCCCCTGTGAAATTTGGAAATTTTTGGCAGGGGGTATTTTTTTTGGTAAAAAGTTTTTTGCTATAATCTCAAAAATTCCTAAAATCTCATTTATTATTTTTTCCATATTTTGTAGAATTATTCGATTAAAAAATCAAAATTTGGAGGATTTAATACAATGAAAATGAAGAAAATTCTTTCTGTTTTATTGATGGTTGCAGCTGTATCAATCTGTTTTACAGGCTGTAAAAAATCTGCAAAAACAATCAAAATTGGTGTAATCCAGCTGGTTGAACATTCAGCTTTGGATGCCAACTACAAGGGCTTTGTTGACGGACTTGCTGAAGCAGGCTACGTAGACGGAAAAAACATAAAAATTGATTATCAGAACGCACAGGGCGAACAGGCAAACTGCGTTACTATCGCTGACAAGCTCGTTAACGACAGGGACGACCTGATTTTTGCCATCGCAACACCAGCAGCTCAGGCTGTTGCAAACCTTACACAGGACATCCCGATCCTCGTTTCATCGGTAACTGATCCTGAAAGCGCAAAACTTGTTGCAAGCAACAAAGAACCGGGCGGAAACGTTTCTGGTACATCAGATCTTACTCCATGTGCAGCTCAGATGGAACTCCTTTTGAAACTCGTTCCAAACGCAAAGACAGTCGGAATGCTCTATTGCTCAAGCGAACAGAACTCTTTCTTCCAGGTAAAACTTGCTGAAGAAGCATGTGATAAGCTTGGCCTTAAATACGTTGAGGCAACTGTTTCAAACTCAAACGAAATCCAGCAGGTTACACAGAACCTTTGCGGAAAGGTTGATGTAATCTACAGTCCTACAGACAACATGATTGCAGCCGGAATGGCTTTGGTTGCTCAGGTAGCAAACGAAAACGGAATCCCTACAATCTGTGGTGAAGAAGGAATGGTTAACCAGGGTGGACTTGCAACTTACGGAATCAACTACTACGAACTTGGTAAACAGACTGCCAAAATGGCTGTAGAAATCCTTGAAGGAAAAAACAAGCCTGCTACAATGCCAATTCAGTATCTTGATAAATGTGACCTCAAAATCAACGAAGATACTGCCAAAAAACTTGGAATCACAATTCCAGACAATCTTTAAGATTTAATTTATCCGGAGTTTAATGATGTCTATTTTATTTGCAATGGAAGGTGCGGTTTCTCAGGGAATACTTTGGGGACTTATGACCTTAGGTGTTTATCTTACTTTTAGAATTCTAAACGTGGCCGACATGACAGTTGATGGAAGTTTTGCTGCCGGCGGTGCCGTAACTGCGATTTTGATTACGCACGGAATGAATCCATGGTTGACGCTGATTTTTGTCTTCATCATGGGGATGCTTTGCGGACTTGTCACAGGTTTTATGAATACAAAACTCAAGATAAATATTCTGCTTGCAAGTATTTTGACTCAGATAGCTCTTTATTCAATCAACATCAGGATTATGGGAAAGGCCAATACTCCGCTTCTGGGACATTCTACGATGATGTCTCAGATTAAGGCCTTGACCGGCGGTACACTCAGCACAACAACCTGTTCCCTCATCATCGGAGTTGTCGTTATTTCAGCAATCGTTGCGCTGATGTACTGGTTTTTCGGAACTGAATACGGAAGCGCAATCCGTGCTACTGGAAGCAACGAGAACATGATCCGGGCGCTCGGCGTAAACACTGATGTTACCAAAATCATCGGACTGATGATTTCAAACGGTATGGTTGCAATGAGCGGCGCTCTGGTTGCACAAAGCCAGGGCTATGCTGATGTCGGAATGGGAACCGGAACTATCGTAGTAGGTCTTGCTTCAATCATCATTGGAGAAGTGATTTTTGGTTCTCATTTTGGCTTCTGGTACACGCTGATATCAGTCGTCCTTGGATCTGTAATCTACCGAATCATCATTGCTGTCGTTCTTCAGCTGGGACTCAAATCAACGGACCTCAAGCTTTTGACAGCTCTTATCGTTGCAATCTCGCTTTCTGTTCCTGTATTCAAGACCAGAATTGACAGACGACGACGTGCCTACAAAGGTCCTGCTAACGAGGTTGATACCCGACACGCAGACGACAAGTTCAAGCACGGAAATATCGAAAACTAAGGATTGGAGGAAAATAATGGGTACAATGTTAAAACTTGAAAACATCACAAAAACCTTCAATCCTGGAACAATAACAGAAAAGAAGGCTTTGCGCGGAATCGACCTGGAACTTGAAGAGGGCGATTTTGTAACCGTAATCGGTGGAAACGGAGCCGGAAAATCAACTCTTTTGAATCTGATTGCA
>JAILRX010000079.1 GCA_024697985.1 Treponemataceae bacterium
ACCGAAAATCTTTACTTCAAATATGGATTCAGACGTTAGAAAGACTCTTGTAACAAAATCGCTTGTAAATGACTTGTTTGATTTTGTAACAACTGTAGAACCTGTACAGAAATCATCAGAAACACAGGCAGAAACTGAAAAAATAAACTATGTCGAGTTGCTTTCAAAACCAGTTGAAGCTGCAAAAAATCCAGTTACTGAAACAATTAAAAAAGTGACATTGGATGAAAGTAAGAAGTCTGAGCTTTTTGCAAAAATCAATTCTATTGTTAACAAAAAGGTTGAATACCTTTTTGATCCAAATGCAGGTAATCTAATTTTATCTAACCCAAAACCTGATTATAAGCCGAGTTCCGAAAAAATAAGTCAGGTTGTATTCGACTTGAAGCAGCAGGCAATTAATATAAAAAAAGAAATCACGAATACAACAGTCAGTCTTGAAAAATCTTCGCAAACAGAAGATGAGATTCAGATGCAAATAGAAACTCTTGCTGGAAAGCGTGAGACAGAAATTGTTTTAGACGAATGTCTTAAAAATGATTTTATTGCCCGTGCAAGTTACAATGATTTTGGTTCAGTTAGTATGTTTCAGACAAGTTTTAAGGAAAGTCTGCATAATTACTTTGGTACACACGACAAATCGCTTGGCTTTTATGGTGATGATTTAGAACGATTCAAAAGTTTTGGCATAGACCTTACTCCAAGTCTTACTTATAAAATAATGGTAGATGAAGTTTTTTCTGATGAAGACAAATACAAGCAGGATTATGGAAAAACAATCGAAGAAGAAATGCCAACAATCGATGTGAATAAGCGATTTACGATTGCATGCCAGAAAATATTGATAGAAAGTAAGATTGGTAATATTGCCCGCTCATATAGTGCACTGCGTAATTCTCTTTTAGTATGGTTCAATGAAGTCTCTTTAGAAGATGTAGCTTTTTCACATGATGACTGGGAAAAGATTTTTTTAAAAGACTACGATAAAGATTCTGGAAGTGTTTTTAAGAAAGCAATTTTTAAAGCATTGCAGGATTATGAACCTAAAAGACAGGCGTATTTTAAACAGAGGGAAGTTGAAGTTAAAAATGCAAATGAACCTTTCAGAATTAAAACGACTATGGATTTTGACGAAAGTTACGAAGAATATAGTCCGTCTGAAAAATCTTTACAGCAGCCTTTTTATCTGAAAAAGGAATACAATGGGCGTGATAATGAAACTGCATTTATAAATTATCTGGAAGCTCCTTTGCAAAATGTACAATACTGGTTCAAAAACCCACAGGATGGAACAGGCAGCTTGCAGATTAAATATTATGATTCCGCAAAAGATAAAGAACGACTGTTTTTACCAGATTGGATTGTTTTGTATAAAGATGGTCGCATTGGAATTTTCGATACAAAGAAAGGTATAACAGGTGTGAAGGACAGTGTTGAAACTCAAGATAAGTTAAAAGGACTTCAAAAACGTATTGAGGAATTGAATAAGGTAAGTTCTTATAAGTATTTTGGTGGAATCTATGAACCTGAATCATTAGGAGAGTGGAAGTTAACAGAAAAGTGGGAATAATTTTTCCATCTATGCCGTGATTTTGCGTAGCAAAATCGAATCCGCGTGGCACCCCGCGCGTTAGGTGCTGGAAGGGCGAAGCGCCACCGCAAGCGAGCGACTCTTATGCGCTCGCGAGGAGGCCGACCGTAGGGGAGCCTGTAAGCACCGACGGCGCGAGTTTTGGAACGAAGTGGAAAAACGAGCGGCGGAACGCCCATATTACCTTCGAAAAAATACATCAAACAGAATTTTTGCATATATTGACATTTAATTGAAAAAGTCGCAGACTTTAACCCTTATGAAAAACAAAGAGAAAGCTGAAAAGAAAGCAAAATTCAACTGGTCAACACTTCCAAAACCAGAAATCATCAATGCAATGAAAGGCTACAAGGGCAAAGCTTTTGTAAGTGACCTCGTTGCAGGAATCATCGTAGGAATCGTAGCCCTTCCTTTGGCCATCGCATTTGCAATCGCATCAGGGGTTAACCCTGCCGCAGGACTTTTTACCGCAATCATCGCCGGGTTCTGTATCTCGGCCTTCGGCGGCTCAAGAGTTCAGATCGGAGGTCCAACAGGAGCCTTTGCCGTTATCGTTTACGGCGTCGTAGCTCAATACGGCCTTTCAGGACTTGCAACCGCAACCGTAATGGCTGGTATCCTTTTGATACTGCTTGGCGTTTTCAAGATGGGCGGTCTTGTCAAATTCATTCCATACACAATCGTTACAGGTTTTACGGCCGGAATCGCAGTTACAATCGCTGCCGGTCAGATCGGAGACTTTTTCGGACTGGCACCTGACTTTTCAGTGCCGGTTACAATCATGGGCGAAGAATACACCAAAATGCCTGGTGACTTCCTCCCAAAAATGATCATGTATTTCAAGTCGGCAACATCAATAAACTGGTATTCATTTGCAATGGCAGCAATCTGCCTTACATTCCTTTTTGTATGGAACAAATTCATCAAAAAGATTCCAGGCTCAATCATCGTAATTGTTCTTGCAACTGTCGTTTCGATTTTGCTTGATAAATTTGCCGGACTTAAAACCGACACGATCGGTCAGTTCGCAAACGGAAACGAACATTTCGTAATTCCTTCGACACTGCCAAAACCTCAGCTGCCTGATTTCAGCATAAAGACAATCATCCAGCTTTTCCCGACCGCAGTTTCAATTGCCGTTTTGGCCGCAATCGAATCGCTTTTGAGCGCTGTCGTTGCCGACGGTATGATCGGTACAAAACATGACTCGAACGTTGAGCTTGTTGCCCAGGGTGTTGCAAATATCGCAAGTCCGCTTTTCGGTGGAATTCCTGCTACAGGTGCAATCGCACGAACCGCAACCAACATCAAAAACGGCGGACGAACTCCAATCGCCGGAATCATCCATGCAGTAACATTGCTTTTGATTCTGCTTTTTGCCGGAAAATACGCAGCCTACATCCCGATGGCAGCTTTGAGTGCAATCCTCATCAACGTAGCCTGGAACATGGC
>JAILRX010000268.1 GCA_024697985.1 Treponemataceae bacterium
GCGTTTCTTACTCCTTGACATCAAAGAATGACTATTTTATCTTTTATATATGAAAAAAATTAATCAGAAATTCATTTACGGACTGATGATTCTTTCCGTTCTATCCATAAATTTAATCTTTACTTCATGTGCCCACAGAAAGACGCTGCGCACAGTCGACCAGATTCAGCTTTTCACCCTGAACTACGGGAATTACGAAGACGAACTCCGTCTTGAAGGAAACGGACAGTTCAGCCCGATAAATTCACGCATCGTCATGAAGAATGGTTTTTTCTACATAACTGATGACTATGCTAAAAAAATCATGCAGTTTACCTCCTACGGCGACCTCACCAGCATCATCTACAGGGAAGATACAAATCCGGAACCATCGTTCATCCACAAAATCGGAAAGGGCGAAATCAACGAAAACGGAATTAAAAGTGCAACACAAAGTGCACAGACCTACGACTTCAATGCAATTCAGGATGTCACGGTTGATTCACACAAAAATCTTTTCGTAGTCGACCAGATTTCATCAGAAAGACAGGAAATAGACACGGAAGAAAATATCCTTTTAAGAGAAATCGTCCTGAACTTTTCACGGGACGGCGTTTTCAAGGGCTATTACGGCCAGGAAGGTCTTGGAGGAACTCCGTTTCCGACCATCACGAATATTTTCATCACGAACAATGATGAGCTTGTCGTAATCTGCATTCCGCGAAAAGAAAACTTCATCGTCTACTGGTTCAACCAGAACGGTTCCCTCAAATGGAAAATTCCAGTAAAAAACAGTTTTTTGCCACAAACCGAAATGGAAGATTCCTTCATATCAATAGAAAAAATCATTCCTGACTATTCATCGCCCGTGCTTTACATCAAGGCCGACTATTACAAGGTTTCAATTGATGAGGAACTTAACGTTCAGTCTGGAATCGACTATCAGCTTTCATTGATGCATCAGTTCAACATCGAAAAAAGTGATTTTGAACAGCCTTTCGAAATTCCGCCTTACGAAGACGTAATCACCGACAGGTTCTCAAAATTGATTTATAAAATTCCATACAATTTTCTTGGCGTAAACGCTTCGGGCAACTTTTTCTTTTTGATGCCGGACGAAACAGGGCTCGTAATCCAGATAATGATGAGCAACGGTCAGAGAGCAATCAAAAGGCACATAAAGTACGATACGCTTTCTTCAGTCCACACTGATTTTTCAGTTTCACAGGAAGGAATCATCTCCGGTCTGATAGCCGGCCCCGAAAAAACGCAGATCGTATGGTGGCGAACTGACAGCCTGGTAGAACATCACTAAATCAACCGAAGGTAAAAAATGAGCGATAAAGATGAACAGAGCGAATTAGTTTTTCACTACAAACGGGAAGACAGACTTGAAAACGCTTCCAAGACCGTAAAGGACTATTACGACGGAACAGGGCCGACTCCTCCAAAAGGAATTTTTGAGGCTCTCGTGCACACAAAATCTGCACGCTATTCACTTTTCGCTCTGCTCCTTGTACTGGCATTTTTCGTAGGATTCTATTTTTTCGGTTCTAAAAGCTACGAGGACACATTGGACGGAGTGCACTACAAACTTACGGCCTTCACTTTTGAAGACAATGTCTATGTTTCAATCAAGCTCGAAAGCGATGCCGCAGAGCCTAATGCGGCAAAGTCCGAGCCTGATGCGACCGAGCCTAATGCGGCGCTTCCGGATTTTACGGTTCAGATTTTTGCCATAGACAACGACAATCAAATAATAGAAAAGAAAAACTTTTCTAAAAATGACGTAAAAGACTCATATTTACGGACTACTTTCGTGAATCATGATATAATAATGATAAAAGCAGAAGTAAAAAGTTCTGAAGATCAAGAATCAACAATTGAACTTTCATGCAAGGTTGGTAATGAAAAATGATGCAATTTTATTTTTTGTCGGTATTGATAAACTGTATCGCGGGAATAGCCCTTCTTTTCAGCGACACGACAGACGAACGATATAAATTTTTTGAATTCGTTAAAAATCAAAAATTCAAGCTTATCGCAGGAATCGCATCCATATTGATTTCTCTTGTTACACTTTTCGGAACTTACGAAGGTTCCTGGATCATTCTAGGGGATTTGATTCCTTCACTCACAGGACTCACAGCAGGTTTCATTCTTCTTTTCAGTTTCTATCTGGACAGAAGAACAATTGCTCCTACAGAAAAAGAATCTAAAATTGAAAAATTCTTCATATTAAACCGAAAATACTTTGGAGTAACCTGTCTGGTTGCAGCATTGCTTCACTTTTTCTTTCCAAAGGTGGTTATTCTATAATGGCAAAACATTCAGTTGCAGGAATTGCATTCGAAAACGGAAAATTCTTTATCGGAAAGCGAATTGATAAGGGCCAGATGGCAAACCGCTGGGAATTCCCGGGCGGAAAGGCTGAAGAAGGCGAAACAGACGAAGTTTCACTGGCACGAGAATTCGAAGAAGAATTCGGAATCCAAATCAAGGTCGGCAAACAGATTGCAAGCGCAGTTTTCAAGCACGGTGAAGAAGAGCGCGAACTTTACGCCTATCTGATTTATTTTACTCAACCAGAAAATGGTTACGTCCTTACAGAACACACCGACACGGACTGGGCAACCTTCGATCAGATTCAGAAGCTGAATTTCGTAGATTCAGATTTGCTTTTGCTTCCGCAGCTAAAAGAATATTTCAAGCTGTAAATTCCGGAGACTTAACTACAAGATGAAACGATATTTATTTTTCATAGCGACAGCTCTTTTAATCTCACTGAGTTTTTCATCCTGCACAAGGACCAAGGTAAAGCAGGTTGATTTGAGCCAGCTTGATGAAGTCAGGACGGACAACAAGTGGGGAGTCATCACCTCGCCATACGCAACATATTTTGAAAAGCCAGACAACGAAAACGAAACCAACATGCACGGACGAAAGGGCGACATTATAAAGATTCTTGGAAAACAGATTCAGATTGACGGCAAAAGCCGGATTGTGTGGTATAAATTTGAAAATGGCTGGATACAGGAAAACGACATCGCTATCTGCACCAACCATCTTCAGGCAAAAATTACTGCCGAAAAAATCATGAAGGAATAGATCTGATAATTTCAGCAGCCTTGTCAGCATCAACCTCAGAGAACATCTGGCGGGTCTCAAGATTCTTGAGCGTAAACTTTTTCTGTTCAGCTTCCTGAGCACTCATCAAAATTCCCCATTTAATGCCTTTTTTATCGGTAACGGCATACTGCTGGCCGATTTTTTTATTTTCAGGGAAGACTTCCACGTTGATTCCCTTTTCCCTCAGTTTCTGAGCAAGCGACTGATATTCAGAAGCAAGATTTGAATCCTGACAGAAAATTTCTACATCAACAAAGCTTCCTTTTTTGCCGGAAATACCGAGCTGTTCAAGACCTGCGATAAGTCGATCAAGCCCGATTGAAGCACCGACTCCACTGATTTTGTCCTTCATGTAAAGACCTGCAAGGTTGTCGTAACGGCCGCCTGAACAGACAGAACCGATTGAAGGCAAATCGTTAAGGAAGGTTTCGTAGACTACGCCTGTGTAATAATCAAGACCACGCGTAATGCTAGGATCCAGAACATATGTTGATTCGATGCCGGCGGCTTTCATCATTGAACGGATTTCCTTCATTCTCTGAACGCAAGGTTCTGCTTCAGGACCTGCCATTTCGCCAATCATCTGAAGTGTCGAATCAAAATCCTGTGAACCTGAAATAAACTTGATTATGTCAGAAGATTTTGACGGATCTGAAGTAATTTCATTCAACTGATTGATAACTTCGTCTTTTCCGATTTTGGCAAGCTTATCAACTATCCTCAAGACATCTTCGCTTTTATCAGCAAGCTGGAGTCGTGAAAGGAAAGCATTGAAAATACCACGGTGATTAATTTTGATAGTTACGTTTTCAACACCGATAGCTGCAAGAGAAGTTTTCATCAAGCTGAGGATTTCAAAATCACTTGCGGCACTGTCAGTACCTACCATGTCAAAATCGCACTGAACGAACTCTCTGTATCGGCCAGCCTGAGGTTTTTCACCTCGCCAGACCTTTGCAATATGATATCGTTTGAAAGGAAAATAAAGTTCTTCCTTGTGTTCTGCAACAAATCGTGCAAAAGGAACCGTAAGGTCAAAACGGAGCGCCACGTCGCGGCCGCCGTTATCTTCGAAACGGAAAACTTGTTTTTCGGTTTCACCGTTGCTCTTTCTCAAAAGAATTTCTGAATATTCAAGAACAGGAGTATCAATAGGAACAAATCCATATGAACGGAATGCACTTACCAGTTTTTCCTGCAAAACGGCTCTTTGGATTTCTGCTTCTGGCAAAAAATCGCGGAAGCCCTTCAAAATTTTAGGTTGTATGATATTTTCCATATATGATATACTACAAAAATCAGGAGATTTAGTAAATTGCTTTTAGTTATCGACATCGGAAATACAAATATTGTTGCAGCCATCTTTGAAGGAGACACAATCGTCAAGGAATGGAGGATGCACTCAGACAGTGCCAGAACCGCAGACGAATATGGCTCAATGCTCAGGCTGTTTTTTGCTGAAAACGGCATTTCCACCGAGAAAATCACCGGCGGCATTTTGAGTTCGGTCGTACCGCTTTTGATCGGACCGTTCATCAACCTGATAACTTCAATAGTCGGGAAAAAACCTATTCTCGTAGGACCTGCAATTTACGACAAGCTTCCTGTGCGGGTTCCAGACAGCGCAATCAACGAAATCGGTACTGACCTTGTGGCCAATGCAGTTCAGGCATACAGCGAATACAAAAGATCCTGCATCGTAGCAGACTTTGGAACGGCCCTGACGTTTACGGCCATCAACAACGAAGGAAAAATTCTTGGTGTCGCAATCACTCCTGGTGTAAGGACTGCAGTTCACTCTCTTTTTGCAAATACGGCACAGCTTCCGTCGGTTCCGTTGAAAGCACCACCGAATACTTTGGGAACGAACACAATCCATTCAATTCAGGCCGGAATCATACTCGGCTACAAGGGTCTTGTTGAAAGCATGATTACCCAGATGAAAGAAGACATGAAAAAAGAAAGCGGTTCTAAAGATGAAGACATTCTCGTAATTGCAACCGGTGGACTCAACAGTGTCCTTCAGCCTCTTACGAATATTTTTGACAAGATTGATAAGGCCCTTACGCTGAAAGGCCTCAAGACGATTCACGACATTTTGGATTAACGAAGCTGAGCGCGTGCATAGACAGCAACCGTGTTGTCCCAGCCGCCGTTTCTAGCCATATTCTGCCAGTAAACGCCGACCGCCGGTGACCATCCGATACGGTTGTTCAGGATATTGTATTCTGCAACAATCCTGAATCCATTGGACCAGTCGCCAATCAGGTTGTATTTTACGCCATCGAGTTTTAGAAAATTATGGAATCCGCCCGTGATATAATCGATACCAAAACAGAATCCTTCCAAAAGAGGATAAATCCTGCATCCTAAAAAGAAATCATACGAAAGCAAAAACATGCTGTTTTTATAGGTTCCTGATGGAGCATATTTGAACCAGTCAAAGCCCAAAATACTTCCTAAATCCAGTGCGATATATTCATCAAGAAAGAAACTTGTTCCGACCTCACCGTTCATTACAAAACGGCTCGAAGACGAAGGGAAATTTGTCTCACGCTGCTCTTTCACGCTCTGATCACCATAAAAAATGGCAGAAGTTCCCAAAGAAAGTTGAAGCGTAAACGGATGTTCCTGCATGGAAAATGCATTCTGAATCAAAAAAAGTACACAAAAAATATATAGTGAAAATTTTAAAAATCTAGTTTTCATCTGAAGAATTATCGGCATAAAATTGTAAAAAACTTATATTTATGCTAAAATATCAGAATGATTTCTTTGAAGAAAATTTTGCTAAAAGCCATTATTGTTTTATTTTGCATTACAGGTCTTTTTTCTCAGACAGCACAGACAATACTTACGAAAGAAGAAATCAAATTTGTAGAATCACTGCCAACACTTACGGTCCTGCTCGCCGACAACGATCTTCCTTTTTCAAAATATGACAATCATGAATTTTCTGGGGCCATTCCAAAATATTTCAATTTAATTACCGAACTGACAGGCATAAAGTTTAACTTTACCACAGAAAAACAAAGATCCTTTGTAAATCAAAAACAGACCATCGACCTTGTCGGAGCCGCACGCTATTCATCAAAATATGGGAACGAAAACTATGACACGACACTTCCTTATCTTGTTTCGTCCAAGCTTTTGGTTTCAAAAAAATACTACAACAATCCCGGCAAAAATCAGACTATTTCATTGGGAGTTTCATCACATCGTTCTGATGAAAAGATCGAGCTCAAAAGATGCTTTCAGAATCAGAAACACATGATAATTCAGTTTTCAGATTCAGATGAAATTTTACAGAGCCTTCTTCAGGGCAAAATCGACATGGGGCTGATAAACCAATACACAATCCATGCTTTTTTGGACAGACCTGATTATTCTGACCTTCAGATTGAAACAGAATTTATTTTCGAAGACAATTACTGCATTCAGATTGCAGGATTAAGCAAGAATATCGACGGCAGAATGCTGATTTCTATTCTTAACAGAGCAATTCTTGCTACCGACCCACAGGTCATGGTTGACTTCATCCAGGAAGAAACCAAAAACCTTCCGGCAGTCACAAGATTTCAATACGCACAGCAGTACAAGTGGGAATTTTTCCTTCTGATTCTTGTTTTCTTCATTATCTTTTTTGGTGTAATTTTATTTTCAGGACAGACAAAGCTCTTCTCTGATCTTTTTACAACAAAACAGATGCAGCTTGAAACGCTTTCAACAAACCTCAACACCGGTATCGTTGAAATCGACAAAAAAATGAGAATCCTTTATGCAAACCAAGCATTCCTCTCATTGATTCATTTTACAGGAGAAAGCAGCGACCTCATCGAAGGACGTGAATTCACCGAATTTGTTGCAGAAACCGAAAAAAACAAATTCATCTCGCAGATTGGTAAACTGAATATTCCGAATGAGAATACAGAAAAACACAGTTTCTCAATCCAAATCAGGCTTCAGAAAAACGACCTGTCCACATTGCCTGTAATCCTTAATGCAAGTTTGATGCAGTCAAAGAACAACACGCAGAGCATCTACATGATTATCTTTGACAATTCAAGCCAGTTCTTTACATTGCAAAAATATCAGAATTCAAAGAAAAAATTCGACTCTATTATAGAAAAGACTAATGAAATTCAGTACGAATTTGATTTCAACAGCGGCGAAATCACAGTTGATGACAACCTTTACAAGAAGATGGGCTGGACCTTCCCGCACAAAATGTCGAACACTCCTTTCTACAAGCTCTGGCACTTGAGTCCTCAGTATGAAAATCAATTCAAGAATGCCATAAATACAATTTCTGAAACCGGAGACACTATACCACTCAAAGTCAAACTCAAGAAGACAAGTGGAATTGAACTTTGGGTAAACATCCTCTTGAGTCCTGTCATGAAAGATGGAAAAATTTCCAAGATTTTCGGAACCATCGAGGATATCGACTACGAGCAGAGGGAACAGGATTTGATCAAGTTCAAGGCTGACACGGATCCTTTGACGGGTCTTTATCAGAAAGATGTTTTCGAAGATTTCTGTAAGAAATTCATGAAAAAAGCAATTCACGAACCGGGCTCAAATGCCGCACTGATTTTCTTGGACATGGACAACTTCAAGCAGGTCAATGACGTGCTCGGTCACCTTGAAGGCGACAAGGCCATCTGCGACACGGCAAGAAAACTTCAGCTTATATTCAGCCAGTACGATGTCATTTCACGATTCGGTGGAGACGAGTTCTGCATTTTCGTTAAGAATATACCACAGGAAACGCTTGAGGATAAACTTAACTGGCTTGTAGACAAAATGAAGGAAACTTACACGATTGACGACAAGTCTGTTACAGTAACGGCTTCAGTCGGTGTTTCCCTGTTTCCAAAAGACGGAAACTCATATGACCAGCTTCTCGACTGTGCCGATAAAGCACAAATTGAATCAAAGCAGAAAGGAAAGAATCGGTTTACTTTCTTTTCAAAATAATTTTTCAAAAACACTTGCATTATAAAACAGTTAGGTGTAGTATTAAGTAATTAATTAAACGTTTTAAATAATTCAATTAAGGGGGAATCAATGACACTTTCGCAATTTGAAAGCCTTGAACTTGCTGTAGGTAAAGGTGAAAACAACTTTTCAATGTCGCGAGGAAGTTTTGTTTACAAACAAAAATTTTCATGGAAAAGACAGCTCTCATTTACAGGAAAATCGGGAACTGACGCAAAAAAATTCACTTTATCCTACGAAGACAAAAAGACTCATCTCAAATATGAGATCGATGTAGCTCAGGATGAAAAAGGTGCTATTTCAGTAAAATGCAGAACCCCGGAAAATGCCGATGTAAACCGCTGGTGGATTTCATTCCCGGCAGACGCTGATGAGCGGATTTATGGATGCGGCGAAACTTATTCAGAATTCAACCTCAAGGGTGAAAAAATCAGGATTTGGGTTGCAGAACATCAGAATGCAAAACGAATCACAAAGAAAATCATTCTTGAAAAACTTACAGGAAAACATCCGAACAAAATTGGAAAATTCAGCTCATACGAATCTTACTATGTTCAGCCAACTTTTGTTTCAAGCAAAAAATTCTATATTCATGTAAACGCAAACAAGTTCAGCGAATTTGACTTTACGAATCCTGCAAAAACAACCTTGTACCTTCAGGACAATCCGGAATTCGTCTGCGAAAATGCCTCAAGCTTTACGGAATTGAGTAAAAAATTGGCAGACAGACTCGGAAGACAGAGAAAGCTTCCAGATTGGATTTACGACGGAGCAATTCTTGCAATTCAGCAGGGAAACGAAGTTATCGATAAAAAACTCGAGAAGGCTGAAAAGGCCGGAGTCAAGGTTGTCGGCGTATGGAGCCAGGACTGGTGCGGATGCAGACGAACAGGTTTCGGCTATCAGGTAATGTGGAACTGGCAGAGTGACGAAGAACAGTACCCTGCCCTCAAAGCAAAAATTGCAGAATGGAACAAAAAAGGCGTAAGACTTTTGGGATACATCAATCCATTCATCGCATTGGAAAAAAATCTCTATCAGGAAGCAAAAGAAAAAGGCTACTGCGTAAAAGATAAGGAAGGAAATGATTACTTGGTTACAATCACAACCTTCCCTGCTGCAATGGTAGACTTTACGAATCCTGAAGCCTATAACTGGTACAAAAACATCATCAAGGAAAATATGATCGGAATCGGACTTTCTGGATGGATGGCAGACTTTGGAGAATATCTCCCTATAGATTCAGTTCTGTACAGTGGCGAAGATCCACAGGCTCTCCACAACCAGTGGCCTGCAATCTGGGCAAAAATGAACAAGGAAGCAATCGAAGAATGTGGAAAGCAGGACGAGATTTTCTTCTTTACACGAGCCGGACACACGGGAACAATTGCAGCATCTGCAATGATGTGGACAGGCGATCAGCACGTAGACTGGTCTCTTGACGACGGACTACCATCAGTAATTCCTGCAACACTTTCGCTTGGAATGAGCGGTTATGCAATCACACACTCTGACGTTGGCGGATACACGACCATCATGCAGATGAACCGAAGCAAGGAACTTTTGATGAGATGGGAAGAAATGAACGTTTTCAGTCCGCTTTTCAGAAGTCACGAAGGAAATCAGCCTGTAAAAAATGCACAGTTCGATGACGATGAAGAACTTTTGGCACAGCTCAAGAAATGCGTTGATATGCATATCGCATTGAAACCATACTTGAAGGAACTTGAATCAGAAGCAATCACAAACGGAACTCCTGTGATGAGACCACTTTTCTATCACTATGATGAAGAAAAAGCTTATGACGAAAAAACAGAATATCTTTTGGGACAGGATGTTTTGGTTGCTCCAATTTACGTTGAAGGCGGTAAAAATTCGAACGGAAAGCCGGGACGAAAAGTTTATCTGCCTAATGACAACTGGATTCACGTTTTCAGTGGAAAAGAATATACAGGTGGAACTTACGATATCGACAGCACGATGGGACAGCCGCCGGTTTTCGTAAAGAAAGGTAGTAAATGGCAAGACCTTTTAAAAGGCTTGAATAAATAAAATTTTAATCGCACATAAGTGCAAAGGACAGAAAAAATGAAATTTTTCTTAGACAGTGCAAAACTTGATGAAATCAAGGAAGCTTACAACACATTCGGAATTGACGGTGTTACAACAAATCCAAACCACATCATGCTCAGCGGCAAGCCTTTTATGACTGCAATTACTGACATTGCAAACTGGATCAAAGAAGAAGGACTCGAAGGTATCGACAAATTCCCAGTTTCAGTTGAAGTTAATCCACATCTCGATGACGCAGATGAAATGATTAAGATGGCTCGCGATATTGCTAAACTGTCTCCTAACTTCTGCATTAAAATCCCTTCAACAATGGCTGGTATCACAGCTGCAAGAAAACTTGAAAAAGAAGGAATTCGAACAAACGTTACTTTGGTTTTCTCTGTAAGCCAGGCAATTTTGCCAGCTAAAAACGGTTCTCTTTTCGTGTCTCCATTCATCGGATGGAAGGAACAGAACGGTGAAGACTGCAAGGAATACATTGCAAACATCGTAAAAGCTTATAAAAACTACGGTTACTATGGAAAGACACAGATCATCTGTGCTGCTATCCGAACACCAAAACAGATCGCAGACTGCGCTGTTGCAGGTGCTGATATCGTAACTTGCGGATTGGCTGTTTACAAGGACTGCATCAATCATCCTTACACAGATTTCGGAATGAACAAGTTCCAGAATGCATGGGATAACACAGCTGGAAATTAACATCCATGTCAATTTTCATGACTGCTCCCATCGGGAACCGCCAAACTGAAAACGGCTTCGACCTTCGGTCTGCAGATGTTTTCGTTTGTCGAACCCCGATTCCGCAGCCAAGAATTTAGGCTGAATTAATTTCCTGCTGGCTTTTCTTTAGAAGAAGAGAAAGCAGAGTTTTATTTTCATAACTATTAAAGTTATGAAGATTGAGCCAAAATTTTTGGAGTTGGGGTTGCGCAAAACGCTGCCTCTGGGGGTGCCGAGCAAAGCGAGGCGGGGCCCAGCAGCGAGCAGAAAGTTTTGTGCGTTCCCAACGGGAAAAAATTTTGGTTTGAAAATTTAATGAATACAAGAGGTATAGGAAATGAAAATCGGATTTATCGGATTAGGCATCATGGGCGAATCCATGTGCGAAAACATCATCAAAAAACACGATGACAAAGTATATGTTTTTGACTTCAACAAGGCACAGGTTGAAAAACTTGCTGCCGTTGGAGCTGTAGCATGTGCAAATTCAACAGAAGTTGCAAAAAATGCTGACGTAATCATTTCAATGGTTCCAAAATCAGAACACTCAAGAGCCGTTTATGACGAAGTTTCAAAAGTTACAGATTCAAGCAAAATCTGTATCGATATGAGTACAATCGATCCAAGCGTTTCAGTAGAAATCAGCAAGATGGTAAAAGCTACAGGCGCTCAGTTCGCTGATGCACCGGTTGTTAAATCAAAACCAGCAGCAATCGCCGGAAAACTTGGTATCTACGTTGGATGTGACGAAGAACTTTTCGACAAAATCAAACCTATCCTTGCCTACATGGGTGAAAACATCATCCGAATGGGCGGAAACGGAAAAGGCCTTGTAATGAAGATCTGTCACAACGCACTTGTTTCTCAGATTCAGAACGGTGTAAACGAAACTTCAACTTTGGCAGCTGCAAACGGAATCGACATCCTTACATTTGCTCAGGCTATTTCTTATGGCGGAGGTCAGAACTTCTACCTCGATTCAAAGAAAGACGTCATCAGCAAAAACGATTTCACGACAGCATTCAGTATCGAAAACGAACACAAAGACATCGGAATCTGCATGAAGCTCGCTGAAGAATGCGGCGTATACATGCCAGGTGAAGA
>JAILRX010000270.1 GCA_024697985.1 Treponemataceae bacterium
TCCGAAGGTTTTTTGAACTCTGCATTGGACATGACGATATAATTTCGCTCGGTGTCGGCGAGCCTGACTTTGCAACTCCGTGGGTAATCCGCGAAGAGGCTTTCTATCACCTTGAAAAAGGGCATACATCGTACACATCAAACTGGGGTTTGATCGAACTCAGGGAAGAAATTTGCAAATACCTTGAACGATACAATCTGTATTACGATCCAAAAACTGAAATTTTGCCGACAGTTGGTGCCAGCGAAGGTTTGGATTTGGTTTTGCGATCGATTTTGAATCCAGGTGATGAGCTTATCATCTGTGAGCCTTGCTACGTAAGCTACGACCCGCTTGCCGATTTGTGCGGCGCAAAAATCATCCATCTTGATACAAGCTCGACAAATTTTTACCCGACAGCAGAATCACTTGAAAATGTGATAACCGAAAAGACAAAGGCCGTGATGTTCTGTTCTCCGAGCAATCCGACGGGACGAATTATCCCATCTGATGAGCTTAAAAAAATTGCCGAAGTCGTAAAGAAATACGAAATCTGGTGCCTCAGTGATGAAATTTATTGCGAGCTCGTTTACGACCAGAACAAGCACGTTTCGATTGCTCAGTTCGACGGAATGAAGGACTACACGATCATTTTCAACGGATTTTCAAAATCGTTTGCCATGACAGGCTGGCGAATCGGATATATTGCGGCTCCAAACGAGCTTTTGAAGCAGTGCTGTAAGTTGCATGCCTACAACACGATTTGTCCGCCGATTTTCAGCCAGTATGCAGCGACCGAAGGCCTTAAAAATGCCTGGGATGAAGTTGAAAAAATGCGCATCAGCTATCAGCAGAGACGAAACATAATGCAGGATGCTTTTGAAAAAATGGGCCTTAAGTGCATTGAGCCTGAGGGAGCGTTCTACATGTTTGTTGATATCCGCTCGACAGGGCTTACCTCGGAAGAGTTTGCAACTGAGGCCATCCAAAAGCACAGCGTAGCGGTTGTTCCTGGAACTTGTTTCGGAAAATGCGGCGAAGGTTTTGTTCGATGCTGTTATGCGACTGATATCAAGAAAATCAATACAGCAATGGAACGGCTTGCCCAGCTGGTTGCAGAGCATACACATTAAGGTCAAAAATCAGTATAATAGACCTAAATGTCTCAGAATCTTATCTCGGTAAAAAACCTATCTTTCTCATACGAAAATGCTGATGTTCCGGCTTTGAAAAATGTCAGTCTTGATGTTTTCAAAGGTGATTACATCGCAATTCTCGGCACGAACGGCAGCGGCAAGTCTACTTTTTCCAAACTGATGGCCGGATTTTTGCCACTCCAGGAAGGCGTTATCGAAGTTCAGCAGACTGGCAAACCGATAGGATTTGTTCAGCAGAATCCAAAATATCAGATTATTGCGACGATAGTAGAAAAGGATACGGCTTTTGGACCGCAGGTTCTGCGACTTTCTGAGGATGAAATAGCCAGACGAACGAGTGAATCTCTTAAAACAGTTGATTTGACGGAAAAGACCAAGGCAAACACGAACAGCCTTTCGCTCGGGCAGACGCAAAAACTGGCTTTGGCAGGAATTCTTGCGCTCGAAACTGATATCCTGATTTTGGATGAAGCGGTTTCGATGATAGATCCGGAAACTAGAAAAAGCATTCTTGATGTAGTTGATGACCTGCACGAACAGGGCAAAACGATAATTCATATTACGCACGACATTGATGAGGCGCGCCGGGCAAATCGAATAGTTATTCTGGAAAAGGGTACGAAGATTTTTGACGACACGCTGGAAAACTTCGAAAAGGACGGAGCGGAATTTGAAAGGCTTTTTGGCGTGACGAATCCGGACGTGTACCGGCGCGCCGAAAAAAGCGCACGGGCACACGGCGCTGGCTCGCAGGGCGCAAATGGCACGAACGCGCCTGGCGGAAAGAACGCGCCTGGCGGCACGAACGCGCCTGGCGGAACGAACGCTGCTTGCGACTCGCACGCGCCTTGCGGAACTGCTGCGGCGACCGGCCTGGACGCAGCCAGCATAACCGACATCGCGCTCGCTTTCGACGGAATTACCTACGACTACACGGCCAAAAAACCGGCGCGCGCCGAAAAGGCCACTGGTAAGGCCACCGGGAAGGGCACCGGGAAGGGCGCAAAATCCGCGCCGGACACTACGATTGCGCAGGACACAACTGCGGCCGACTCCGCGCTCACTACAGCGCCCGGCTCCGCGCCTGCCGTGGACCACGTGAGCCTTGCTTTCAGGCGAGGCACGATTACCGCATTGCTCGGCAAGAGCGGCAGCGGCAAATCAACTTTGTTCGAGCTTGGCGCATCCCTTTTGGCACCGACATCCGGCAAGGTTTTTTGCAGCGGAAAAACCGCGCTCGCTCTCCAGGACGCAGAAAGCGCACTTTTTAAGCCGGTCGCCGCCGATGACGTTGCGTTCGGACCTGAAAATCAGGGCCTCAAAGGAAAGGAACTTTTAAAACGAGTCAAAGACTCGATGGACATCTGCAATTTGCCGTTCAAGGAATTCAAGGACCGCTCGATTCTCGAACTTTCCGGCGGCGAAAAACGAAAGCTGGCACTTGCGGGCATCATCGCGATGGATTCAGACATCATCTTTTTTGACGAACCGACGAGCAGCCTTGATCCGAAAAGCCGCGAGCAGTTTTTCAGCCTGATTCAAAAGCTTGCGGACGAGCACAACAAGACCATCATTTTTTCTACTCATCACAGTGAGGACTCGCTTGCTGCAGACAGAACCATCCATATCGAGCGTGGAAAGATAATTTCAGACACAAATCCTTGTGCAGTGCCGAATTTTCAGGCCGAAACGGAAAACCTTCGCTATAAAGAACACGCCGGTTTGCTTTCCGGCCTCCGAAACACAAGCCTTGGCGAATTTGTCCAAAAAAATACGCCAATACACAAAATGAATATTCTGGCAAAGACGATTTTGTTTTTGATACTTTTCATCGGAAACACGATGCTGCCTCAGATTCCGGTTTTGATCGGGTTCTGCGTAGCATCAGCAATTTATGCCTTACTTGCTCATTTCAGTCCGAAAAAGCTGTTTTTCAGGATGGTCAAAATCCTTCCGTGGATTCTGTTTTTCTTTGTCTGGCAGGTACTTTTGTTCCCTGTAAATGAAGGCGATACGATCTGGTGGAGCTGGAAGTTCCTGAAATTTACCGATGCGAACCTCTTTTCTCTTATCAGGATGATGCTGCACTTTTTTGGTGCAATGACGACTCTTTCGGTTTTCGTCTATTCAACTGAAATTACTGAAATTTTGGACGGAATGAAAAAATATTTCCACATCAACGTTTTTGTTTTTTTCATGCTGATTTTGCGTTTCATTCCGCTTTTGACCGAGGAATTGAGCCATATCGTGAAAACGCAGATTATCCGAGAAGGAATTAAAAGTACACGTGGATTTTTCAACAAAGTGAAGGCGATTTTGCCGATTATCGTGCCGTTGATGGTGCAGACAATCAGGCGAAGCTCGATAATCGCCGAGGCGCTCGAAGCCCGCGGCATGAAATAAGCGGCGAAACTAGGCTGCGACGCTGCAAACTACTTGGTAAAACTAGGCAGCGACGCGGTTTCGAATTTTTCCTGCCAAAATAAAGCCGATAAAGACTACGAGATTGCTGATTACGATGGTCGCGCCGGCCGGACTTGAAAAAGCAAAACTCATCATTATTCCTGCAAAAAAACAGACTACACTGATTATCACGCTTGAAATCGTTACGCTTCTGAAGCTTTTGAAAAACCGCATACTGCTCAGGGCCGGGAAAATTATCAGGCTTGAAATCATCATTGCGCCCATCAACCTCATTCCGATGACTATCGTGAGCGAAGTAAAGATTGCAATCAGCGCATTGAATAAATCAGTTTTTGTGCCGCTGGTTGAAGAAAAGGTTTCGTCGAATGTAACGGCAAAAATCTGGTTATAAAACAAAACGAAAAAGGCGATTACGACAATTGATAAAATCACGCTTGTGATGACATCAGTTTTGTCGATTGAAAGAACCGAACCGAAAAGATAGGCGTTTACGTCGGTGTTCAGGCCGGATGTCATTGAGCTTATCATGATACCGAGCGCGAGGGAGCTTGTCGAAATTACGGCAATCGAGGCGTCGCCCTTCATCTTGGTGTTCGAACTGATTTTCAAAAGAAAAAACGAGGCAATTATCGTGACAGGAATTGCAATTGCAAGCGGACTTGCGTTCAAGGCAAGGGCAATCGCCATCGAGCCGAAACCGACGTGGCTCAATCCGTCCCCGATCATCGAATAGCGCTTTAAAACGAGCGGAATTCCAAGAAGCGCGCTGCAAAGTGCGATAAGACTTCCTGCAATCAGAGCCCTGATAATAAAAGCATACGAAAACATTTCAGAAAGAAAATTCATTTATCAACTCGTGTGGTGATGATGATTCATGATGATATGGCTTGCCTTGCAAGTATCATCACAGTCGCACTGACAGTGAGTGCTGCAGGTTTCCACATTCTGCATCTGCTTGTAATATTCGGTTTTCATGTATTCTTGTGATGTGCCAAAGAAAAGCTGTTCTTTGTTCATGTGAAGGATGTGGCTAGACTGGCTTACTGCACGATGGATGTCGTGACTGACCATTATGATCGTAAGATTATCAACTGCATTCAAATTTCTGATGATTGTGTAAAGCTCGTCAGTTACTGTCGGATCGAGTCCTGTAACCGGTTCGTCCATAACGAGCATGTCGCTTGCTGCACAAAGAGCTCGTGCCAAAAGAACACGTTGCTGCTGTCCGCCCGAAAGCTCGCGGAAAGATTTTTTGACGAACTCCTGGATCCCAAGCTTTTTGATATTTTTCATGGCATTTTCTTTATCAGCTTTTGTGTAAAACGAAAAGAATTTTTTGTTTGCCAGATTTCCTGAAAGTACAACTTCGAAAACGCTTGCCGGAAAATCCTTCTGCACGGCTTTTTGCTGCGGAAGATATCCGATCCTGCAGTTTTTAGCCTTTTCAATTTTGCCGCTATAACTTTTCTGCAAACCCAAAACAGTTTTTACCAAAGTTGATTTTCCGGAACCGTTTGCTCCGACTACGCAAAGATAGTCTCCGCGGTTCAGCTGGAAATTTACGTTTGAGGCTGCGATATAGTTTCCATATCGACATTCAAGATTGGAACATTTAATCAGTGTTTCATCAGACATAATTTAATTATACATATTTTTTAAATAGTTGATAGACAGTTAAAAGGGGCAAAATCGATAAAATTTAACGAAAAAGTTTGCATTATTTTAAAATGGGGAGTACTATATATTCAAGACGTGAATGAAGATTCACGTCACGGGGGAAAAGATCTTTAACTTGGTGTCATTTTGAACTTACAGGAGGAGTTTATGAATGCTTATGTTGAAAGAGTAATTTCTGATGTTAAAACAAAACATGCAGATGAACCCGAATTTATTCAGACCGTCGAAGAGGTTTTGACCTCGGTCTCACCGCTTGTGGATGCACATCCTGAATATGAAAAAGTGGACTTGTTGCATAGAATCGTCGAACCGGAACGAATGTTTACGTTCAGGGTTGTCTGGACAGATGACAGCGGCAAGGTGCATACGAATATTGGTTACCGATGCCAGTTTAACGGCTCTATCGGTCCATACAAAGGCGGTCTTAGATTCCAGCCAAATGTTAATCCAAGTATCATAAAATTTTTAGGCTTTGAACAGATTTTCAAAAACAGCCTTACAGGTCTTCCTATCGGAGGTGGAAAAGGTGGAGCAGACTTTGATCCGACCGGAAAATCAGATTTGGAAATCATGCATTTCTGCCAGGCTTATATGACCGAACTTTACAGGTACGTAGGTCCTGATATCGATGTGCCTGCAGGTGATATGGGCGTCGGAAAGCGGGAAATCGGCTATCTGTTCGGTCAGTATCGAAAAATTAAGGGCGTCTGGCAGAACGGAGTCCTCACCGGAAAAGGGCTATCGTATGGCGGTTCTTTGACAAGGCCTGAGGCAACCGGCTACGGTGCAATGTATTACCTCGAACAGGTCCTCAAGCACGACGGACTTGATATCAAAGGAAAAACGATTGCAATTTCAGGTTTTGGAAACGTAGCGTGGGGTATCTGTAAAAAGGCCCTTCAGCTGGGTGCAAAAGTCATCACACTTTCTGGTCCGGACGGCTACATCTACGATCCTGATGGCGTATCAACTGAAGAAAAAGTTAACTACATGCTCGAAATGCGTGCGAGCGGACGGAATCGTGTACAGGATTACGCCGATAAGTTTGGCGTTCAGTTCTTCCCAGGCGAAAAACCTTGGGGCGTAAAGGCTGATGTTTTGATGCCGGCCGCAACTCAGAATGACGTAAAAATAGATTCTGCTGAAAAAATCGTGAAGAACGGAATCAAATATTACGTTGAAGTTGCGAATATGCCGACGACAAATGATGCGCTTAAATTCCTGCAGAAAAGCGGATTGACGGTTTGTCCTTCAAAGGCTGTAAATGCCGGCGGAGTTTCAGTATCAGCCTTGGAAATGAGCCAGAACAGCGAAAGGCTTGTCTGGACTGCAGAAGAAGTTGATGAACGACTCAAGCTTATCATGAAGAACATCTATAACGCTTCGGTTGAGGCTGCTGAAAGCTACGGACTGGGCTACAATCTGGTTGCAGGTGCAAATCTTGCCGGATTCAGTAAAGTTGCTGAGGCGATGATGGAGCAGGGAATTTTTTAGGAGATTCTTGTTTTACTATTATACTCTTGCATTCTTGTTGACTTCTCTTTAAATTAAGGTGATGTCAACAATGCAGAAATTGACCAAAGGCCTGGAGCCAAAATATAAACTCACCACTTTTTTCGCTATTTTTACGATAGCGTTTGAAGTTATCATGGAAGTCTTGATTCCTAAAATTATGGCAAACGTAATTGATGTGGGAATTCAAAACAGGGACGTTGATTACGTCGTAAAAGTCGGACTTTTGATGATTGCTTCTTCGATGGCGTCTTTATTTTTTGGTGTGATAGCGGCTCGTTTTGCTTCTGTTGCGTCCCTGGGCTTTGGCCGAAATCTGCGCCGAAATCTCTTTGCCAAGGTGCAGGATTTTTCGTTTGCAAACATCGACCACTTTTCCACAAGTTCGCTTGTAACAAGACTCACGACTGATGTTACGAACACTCAGAACACCTATCAGATGATAATCAGGATGTGCATCCGAAGTCCGTTCATGTTTATCAGTGCGATAGTGATGAGTTTTTTGATAAATGCAAAGCTCTCTCTGATTTTTTTAGTTTTGATTCCCGTGATTGCAATTCCTGCTTTCTTTATTTTGAAGGCAGCTTTTCCACGCTTTCAAAAACTGATGAAAAAATATGATGCGCTGAACGCTTCGGTCCAGGAAAACCTGATTGGAATCCGGGCAGTAAAAGCCTTTGTTCGCGAAAAATCCGAAAACGAAAAATTTTCAAATTCGGCAGAAGAACTCCGTCAGGCTCAACTCAAGGCCGAACGAATCATTATTGTGGCCATGCCTTTGATGCAGCTCGTAACTTATCTTGGAATTATTGCGATGCTGTGGTTCGGCGGCAACATGATTATCGCAGGTTCGTTGCAGACAGGTGAACTTGTAAGTTTCATCACGTACCTTCTGCAGATTTTATTTTCACTGATGATGATTGCGGCGATTTTTGTAATGCTGGTAATCTCGCAGGCCTCGATTAGGCGAATCGTGGAAGTGCTGGACACAGAAATTGATTTGAAGGACGGGACAGGCTGCGCAGGAGATGAAGCACTTGGCGCGCCGGACTCATCGAGCGTGTCGAGCGCGGCTGATAGTGCGGCCAGTCCGAGTGCGTCGCGAAAATCGGCGCCGGGCCTTGAGGACGGC
Source organism: Treponemataceae bacterium (assembly GCA_024697985.1). Taxonomy (GTDB): domain Bacteria; phylum Spirochaetota; class Spirochaetia; order Treponematales; family Treponemataceae; genus RGIG9060. The sequence goes on from JAILRX010000270.1 coordinate 7,882, forward strand.
AGCATTCGCTTCGAGAACGTTTGCTTCAGTTACGACAAGACGAAGGAAAACTGCGTCCTCAACGACATAAATTTTGAAATTGAAAGCGGCTCGACGGTTGGTATCGTGGGGTCGACAGGAAGCGGAAAAAGTTCGCTCGTGCAGCTGATTCCGCGCCTTTACGACACGGTTTCCGGCCGCGTAATTGTTGGCGGAAACGACGTGAAACAATACGCTTTGAAAACTTTGCGCTCACAGGTTGCGATGGTGCTCCAGAACAACGTGCTTTTTTCCGGCACGATACGAAAGAACCTGCTCTGGGGCGCGGACGACGACGTTGTTACGGACGACGACGTTGTTACGGACGACGACGTTGTTACGGGCGACGACATTGCGGCCGGCGCTACGAATGATTTCTCTACAAAAGCCGCCACGTCCGCACAGACTGCCGGAGCACAGACTGCCGGTGACATCGAGCGCTTCTGCCGCATCGCATGCGCGCACGATTTTATCGAGTCGTTTCCTGACGGCTACGAAACTGAGCTTGGCCAGGGCGGCGTGAACCTTTCCGGAGGGCAGAAGCAGCGACTTTGCATCGCCCGCGCCCTCATCAAGCGGCCGAAAATCCTGATTTTG